>CAVCWF010000107.1:0-4765 GCA_963605945.1 Lachnospiraceae bacterium | reverse complement strand
CGATAACGGCCTGCGCTGTGTCGAGAATCCGTCCGAAATGCTGCTGGCCGGCCGTCCGGAAAACAGCCCCGGCACCTGCGTCGCCTGCGTGATGGAGGGGACGCGCCCGATAATGGCCGAGGTGCAGGCGCTGGTCACGCCGTCGAACTATAATGCCTCCAGAAGGAGCAACGGCATAGACTATAACCGTACGGCCATGCTGCTTGCGGTTCTTGAAAAGCGCGGCGGTATGAACGTCACGAGCTGTGACGCGTATATAAATGTCATCGGCGGCCTGACGCTTGACGAGCCGGCGGCAGATCTTGCAACCGTGCTTGCCATCGCCTCCAGCTATCTTGACCGTCCGCTTGGAACTGAGCTTGCGGCGGTCGGCGAGGTCGGCCTGTCTGGCGAGATTCGCAGTGTCAGCGCGATAAACCAGCGGCTTTCCGAAATCGCAAGACTCGGCTTCAAACGCTGCATTATTCCGGCGCATGTGCGCGACGATGTGCACGTGCCGAAGGGACTGCGCATCATAAGCGTAAAAAATATCGGCGAGGCAATTGCGGCGGTGCTGGCGCGGGATAAATGAAAAATTTTGTAAAAATTCCGAACCTGCCGGACAGAGCCGCGGGCGTCATTCTCGGCGAAAAATACGCCGCACGGTTTAACGCGGCGCTGTTGGATATCGGCGTAACGCCGACATATCTGCCCGATAATCCCTGCGTCAGCCCCGGACTTTCCGGTCATGCCGACTTGTCTGTTTTCCACTGCGGCGGAAGCGAGGTGCTTATTGCGCCGTATTTGACTGGGAGCGACTTTGCAGAAAGTCTTGAAGGACTGGGATGCAAAGTAACCGCAGTCGAGGTTCAGCAGGGAAGTGCTTACCCGAAGGATTGCGCGCTGAATGCTTGCATTGTCGGCAAATGGCTGCTGTGCAATCCGGACATCACGGCGCGGGAGGTATCGTCACGCTTTGAAAATGAAAGCGTAATCGGCTTTAAACAGGGCTACGCCCGATGCACCGTCTGCGTTGTGGACGAAAACTCGATCATAACAGCCGACCCCGGAATTGCCGCCGCTGCTGAGGGCAGGGGACTGGACGTTCTGAAAATTCAGCCGGGCTTTTTTGAACTGCCGGGATATTCATACGGCTTTATCGGCGGGAGTTGCTTCAAGCTGTCAAGAACGGAGCTTGTGTTTACCGGAACGATCGACAGGCATCCGGACAGGGGAGCGATAATGGGCTTTCTGCACGATTACGGTGTTGAACCATTGTATCTGACGGACGAACCCGCCGTTGATATCGGCGGCATCATACCGATATTTGAGCAATAAAATGCAGCACGGTCATTATTTTTGACCGTGCTGCATTTTATTGCTCGTTCTCTATATCGGACTTTGTTTTGCGCCCGATGGGATTGGCCATTGCCGCCTCGTGCAGAGACGCGTTGTCAAGATGGGTGTAAATCTGGGTCGTGTTCAGATTACTGTGGCCAAGCACTTCTTGAAGCGCCCGCGTATCGACGCCGTTTTTCAGCATCAGAGTCGCCGCAGTGTGCCGGAGCTTGTGCGGCGAATAGCGGCTGCTGTCAAGTCCAGCTTCAAGCAGTTTCTTGTCGACCATTTTCTGAACGCCGCGGACGCTTATCCGCCGGTTATCGCGGCTTATGAACAGAGCCTGTTTATCCTCGTCGCGTATTTTTCCGTTATCACGGATACACAGATAGTCATCAATGGCTTCGCGGCAGCCCTCGGCGAAGTACACTATGCGTTCTTTGTTGCCTTTGCCCAAAACACGGACGTGATCATCGTACACATCGCCCAAATTCAGCGACACAAGCTCCGACACACGAAGTCCGCAGGACATGAACAGCATCAGTATACAGTAGTCGCGCAGTCCATACGGGCCATTGCATACGGACAAAAGCCGCTCACATTCGGATTCCTCAAGGTATCGCGGCAGAGACAGCTGCCTTTTAGGCATGTCAAGTTCTTGACAAACATTTGTCTCAAGCAAATGCCGCTTTGAAACCAGATAGTTAAAGAACGACTTGACGGACGATGTACGGCGGCAGCGGCTTGCGGCGGACAGCGAGCGATTCGTCCCAAGCATTTCCGGCGAAAAGGACTGATAGCGATAAAGCTCTTCAATTCTAATGCTTTTTATGAAATCTAGGTCAATGTCGCTGATATCAATCTCATTGAACGGAACTGACGGCGCGACAAGTCCGCGGCGGCGCTTCAGAAACCTGAAAAGGATTTTCAGATCGAGATAATATCCGGCAACGGTCTGATCGGAGTGTCCACGCACGGTCGAGTGGTATTCAAGGAATTCCATCAAAATATCAGGCGCATCGTGGATCTCATCTATATTCATGGCTATACCTCCAATTTTACCCCTTTAAGTTCGCTTAATTGATATTATGCGAACTTGGAGGCGGACACGCATATCGGGGAAACTGTACTTCCCCGATATGCGTTTTAAACTATTTTGCCGGAGCTTATTTATCAAACGGTTTGATAAGAGAGTCGGTAGTGACTCTGATGCTGTTGAGCATGGTTGCCAGCGCGGCCACCATATCAATAAACATCGCAAACCAGAGATTGCAGTATCCGGTTATGCTGAGGAAAATCAGCACGGCTTTGATTATGAACGCGAACAGCGCGTTTTCGGTAGCGATCTCGCGCATTCTGCCGCAGGTGTAGAACGCTCTGGGCAGGTTCACGGCGTATTCCGGAGCAATAGTCGCATCGGCGTATTTGCCCTTGCGGCTCACGCGAATGTCCGTCTCGGCGGCGCTGTGCGCCTCGATACCGGCGGCGTACACATACAGCGTCTTCTGATCCTCAGCCTCGCTGAAGTTCTTGATGATTCTCAGCTTCTTTGCCGTGTCGCACTCACTGATGTATTCGTCAAAACCAAGCTTGTCCGCAAGCTGTTCAGCCTCTTCTTTGCCGTCATCGGTGAGAAGAATACATTTGTTGACCCCGGCGGCTCTCATCCCGTCCGCGATATCGACGGTATCCTCGTTGAAATCGTCGGAGAAAATGAGCTTGCCGACATATTTGTCAGCCACGGTCATATAATAGACAAGATGATTGTCGTCCGAGACGTCATACGGAATGTCTATTCCCCTGCTCACAAACAGCGCGCGGGTGCCGAGAGTGACATGCGCGCCGGCGACGCTCAGGTCAACTCCGCATCCGGGGATGTCCATGAAGTCGCTTATTACGTCGAGTCTGTACTCGGTGTCGTTCATCGAGGATATCGCCTTGGCGATGGGCTGCTCGGAGTAATACACCGCATGCGCGGCGAAATTCATAAACGTCTTGCTGTCCAGCACGTCAGACTGGACGCTGATGAGTCTGGGTGTCTCCGCAGTAAAGATTCCGGCCTTATCGAAAAGCGCCGTGGTAGTATCGGCCGCGGACTCCATGACAGAGGCACTGGTGAATATTGCGCCGAACTGACCGGCACGGCAAAGACTGACCAGCGCTGTGACAGGCATAGCAACGACGACCGACATGGGCGTACAGACGATGATTATCATAAGCGCGCGGTGAATGGATACGGCGTAGGTGAAGTTCGTGAAAAGCGGAAGCACGATCGCATACAGCACCGCGAACGCTATCGCAAATTTCAAAACCGAACTTGAGCTGTGCTCCATCATGCCGCTTATGGGCAGCTCAAGAGCCTCGTCCTGCTCTATGAGGGAGGCCACCTTTTCCGCGGTCTCGCTGTCCTGATAATGCAGCAGGTCGAGTGCGGATTTCTTGGTTTTGTCCTTCGTGTAGGCCAGAAGGATGAGTCCTATCTGATAGAGGATTATCAGCGCGGCGCCCTCGGCGGCAAAGCCGATGACAAAAGAGAGCACTGTTACGACGATTATAATGAGCGGAGTTGCGAAGTACTCCCCTTTTTCTACCGAGTTGACCGCCTCAATAGCTATGTCGTATCCCGCTGCGCCGGCGGACGCCAACAGCAGCAGGATAGACACGAAGCTCGGAAGCAGCTTGAGGATAAGCGCAACAGCAAAGATGATAGATGCAACGACAAGCCGGACTACGATTGCCGTGTCAAATGGGCCTACCTCCCCTGCGGGGGTAGAAGTCGCTTTATTAAGATGATCAGGTTTTGACCCCATTGTGCCACCTCCGAAATTTTTGTTCTCTCAGCGGCGGAAATCAGGCTTTGCCGTCGCAGCCGAGAACGTCAACGATCTTGTGGGCAACCATTTCCTTAATTGCCTGACGCGCGGGCTTGAGATACTGACGAGGATCGAAATCTGCCGGATGCTGCGCGAAGTACTCGCGGATGGATGCGGTCATGGCGAGACGCAGGTCAGAGTCGATGTTGATCTTGCAGACTGCCATGGATGCGGCCTGACGGAGCTGATCCTCCGGAACGCCGATTGCGCCGGGCATGTTGCCGCCGTACTGGTTGATCTTGGCGACGAACTCCTGAGGAACGGAGGAAGAACCGTGCAGAACTATCGGGAAGCCGGGCAGACGCTTGCTGACCTCTTCGAGAACGTCAAAGCGAAGCTGGGGCTTGGTGCCGGGCTTGAACTTGTAAGCGCCGTGGCTGGTGCCGATGGCGATGGCCAGAGAGTCGCAGCCGGTGCGGGAGACGAACTCTTCGACTTCTTCGGGGCGGGTGTAGGAGCTGTCCTCAGCGGAGACCTTGACCTCGTCCTCAATGCCGGCGAGAGTGCCAAGCTCGGCTTCGACGACGACACCGTGGTCATGCGCGTACTCGACGACCTTACGGGTGATCTCGATG
>CAVCWF010000106.1:1148-7507 GCA_963605945.1 Lachnospiraceae bacterium | reverse complement strand
GTACGGGTACGGGATAGGTCGGGTTCGCTTCGGCAAGCGCCCATTCGACCATCTGGGGGATGTCCTTTTCTTCAACATGCAGCCCCGCGGGGATGCCCATGCGCTTGTTCATGGCGTATATCTCGGCGATGAAGGCCTTGGCCTTCTCCTCGTCGCTGCCGGTCTTTGCGACGCCGGATATCTCCGCGAGATGCGCGAGCTTTTTGTACACGACTTCGCCGTAGTCCTCAAGGACAATCGGGAGAATGACGGCGTTCGCCAGCCCGTGCGGGGTGCCATATATGCCACCCATCGTGTGCGCGATGGCGTGGACGTTGCCGACGCCCGCCCGCGTGAACGCAAAGCCTGCCTTGAACGAGGCTTTCAGCATCTCCTCACGCGCTTCCATGTCGCTGCCGTTATTGTAGGCGCGCTCAAGGTATTTGAAGATGGCGATGACCGCTTCCTCGGCGAGACGGATGCTCTCGGAGGTGTTGTTCGTCCAGCAGAGATATGCCTCGACCGCGTGGGTCAGAGCGTCCATACCGGTCGTGGACGTGGTTTTCGGCGGGAGGTCGCGCGTCAGCTCCGGATCCATTACCGCGTACAGCGGGACGAGGTTCAGATCCATGATGGCGTATTTATGATGCGTCGCGGCGTCGGTGATGACGGCGGCGATCGTCGTCTCAGAGCCGGTGCCCGCGGTAGTCGGCACGGCGACGAAAGGCGGCAACTTGCGGCCGACCTTGAAAAGTCCCGCCATATCGCCGATCTGCTTGTCCGGACGGACGATGAGCGCGGCCGCGGCCTTCGCGGCGTCCATCGGAGAGCCGCCGCCGATCGCGAGGAAGCCGTTGCAGTAATTGTCACGGTACGCGTCGCGGATCCTGAACACGGTTGTCGTGGAGGGGTTAGCCTCGACCTCGCTGAAATGGTAGTATTCGATACCGGCGGCCTTGAGGCTTTCCAGTATTGCCGGGGCGAGGGATTTGCCGACGTGCCGCCCGGTGACGACCATGACGCGGCTGACGTCGTGCTCCTTGAGCAGGGGAGCGATATTCTTTGAGCTGCCCTCGCCGGAGACGAGGATCGGTTTGCGCCAGTAGAGAGCGCGGCTGCCGATATTCATGCCCATCTGAAAGCTTCTGTACCATGCCTTATCAATAAATCGCATAATTGCCTCCGTTGTAGAATTTTCAGTTATCACCAGAGCCTATATGACCCTTCGCGTCAAATCTGCGTTTGTATTTTGCCAATGCGGAGTCAAGAGCGGCTGCGGGGTCTATGCCAAGCTCGCGGCCGAGCGCGATGAGAGAAAACAGGCAGTCGCCGAATTCCTGCTCCGTGTCCGCTGTCATTCTGAAAGCGGCTTTGCCGTAATCGGTCGCTTTCAGCAGCTCTTTGCCAAGCTCTCCGACCTCGGACGACAGGTCGATATACCGCTCGTTTATCCCGCAGCGGAGCTTATACTCTTCGAGAAAGCCGTAAACGGCGCCGTCATCTATCATATCGGAACCTCGCAAACGCTTTTTCTTTATTTTAATTACTATTTATCACCAAGTCAAGTGTTGAAAAGACTTTTTATATAATGTATAATCAAACTAGGGGAAATTGTCAAAACATAATAATCAGGGGGGACGGCAATGAGGGATCTGAAACATCTCATATACTTCGAGCATCTGCTCGACGACGCGGCGAACGAGCTTGTTCTGAATGCGGCGGAGAGCGGGGCGCACCCGATCGGCTACACATGCTATCATGTGCCGGAGGTGCTGCTGAATCTTGACAACTGCTTTTCCGTACGTATGCGCGCGCCGCGCACCGGGTCGATGGACATCTCAACCTATTATCTGACAAACTATCTCTGCGGCTACTCGAAGGCGCTGGTGGAGCGCGGCATCGAGGGCGGGTACAGCTTTCTCGACGCCATCGCCGGCGGCGAGACATGCTCGGAGATGAACCGCGCGCTGGAGCATTTCGAGCTGCTGCGGCTTGTGGACAAGCCGGATTTCTTCGTCTCGTTCATCGACGTGCCGTTCAAAATAACCGAGCACGGGCTGAGGCATTATGAGAACCAGATAATGCGGAAGATACTCGAACCGATGAACGCGAAATTCGGCACCGACATATCCGATACCGCAATACGCGCCGCCGTCGCCGAGCACAACGAGGTCTGCCGCATACTGACCGATATAGGGGACATGCGCAAGCTGAAGAACCCGCCCGTGACGGGCTATGAATACCATGTGCTGTGTCTGGTGTCCTATTGCTGTCCGAAAAAGCTGATACTGCCGTATCTGCGCGAGACGCTTGAGGAGCTGAAGACCCGCGAGCCGGATAAGAAAAGCCCATACCGCGCGCGTATCGTCATCGTCGGCTCCGAGATAGACGATCCGGAGTTTATAAAAACCGTCGAGCAGTCCGGCGCGCTCGTCGTTGCCGACCGCTTCTGCTTCGGCGCGCTGCCGGGGCGGCAGGAGATACCTCTGCGCGAGGGCGAACCCGCCCTGCGCCAGATATGCCGCTTCTGTCAGCAGTCCAGCCAGTGCCCGCGCTACATGGCGCGCGACAAGGTGCTTGACCGGCGTGAATTTGTCTACCGGCTCGTGAAGGAATACCATGCCGACGGCGTACTGTACGAGGCGCTGAAGTTCTGCGAGTTCTGGGGCTATGAACGCCCACTCGCCTCGCATATTCTGACCGAGGAGATGGGCGTCCCGACCGTCTGCGTCGACCGGCAGTATACCGGCAGCGCCTCTGGCCAACTGCGTACGCGCGTTCAGGCGTTTGTGGAGAGCCTTGAGATAAAGAACATCAATATGGCAAAGGAGGGCTTGTAATGCCGCAAAGGAAAACCGGCCTCGGCGATACATATCAGGCCGTGAGCGGCCTGCGCAAGACCCGCGAATGGCGCGGCCTGCGGGACACGCTGTATGATTTCCTTTGGTGGCTCACGACGTGGAAGGACATGATAGCCTTCGTGCTGAAAAGTCCGCTTCAGGTCGTGAAGGGACTGTGGAAATACCGCTGGATGGCGACGTACCTGACGGTTCCTGCCTTCATCGACCGCCAGCTTGAGGGCAACCGCGGCGTGCAGCTCCGCTCCGGGCATCTGCTGTACGACGTGATAATCAAGCATACGACGGATATCATCGGCACAATGTTCGACGCTGATCTGTCCATCGGCGGCAAAAAGTCGCTCTCGGACAGAATAGTCTGCCTTGACGAGCTGGTGCCGACGGAGATAATGTCCGGCTTCCCGAATCTGATCGGGCTTCCGGTGCAGACGATACCGATCTTCCTTGCCTCTATGATAAACCAGCAGCTTCCGCCGGTGTATCTCGACAGCGTGGAGAACTACGGCGTACCGGCCGACGTCTGCCCGCTGCCATCGGCCGAGGCGGGCGTCGCAATCGAGGGCGACTATCCGATATTCGGCAAATGCTTCATCTCCTGCAACATGCCCTGCGACGGCAGTGTTATGACGAGCGAATATCAGGACAGATATTTCAAGCTGCCGACATACGAACTGGGCGTGCCGCTGAGATATAACGACGACGTCGACGCGCAGGACTACGCGGTCGAGGAGATCATGGGCTGCATCGAATTCATCGAGCAGCAGACGGGGGAGAAGTTTGACTGGGACGCCTTTTATAAGGGCATGGAGAATTACAATGAGGTCACGCGCTTCCACCTTGAGCTGTGGGAGATAAACCGGACAAAGTACCCGCAGGTCACGGGGCCGACGCCGTGGCTGTACAGAATGTACTCCTTCCACCTGCACGGCGGTATGGACGACCGCTTCATAAAGGCCGACAGCAAGGTGCGCCGCATCATGCAGGACGGCTACGCCAAGCGCCTGCCGTGCTCACGCGAGATGCGCCACAAGGCGCTGGTCTGGTCGTGCCCGGCAAACTACTACACCAATTTCGCCAACTGGCTGGAGCTGTGCTGGGGCATAGTCTGCGTCATGGACATGGAGACGCACATCTCCCAGCAGATCATCGACACCTCGACCCGCCGCCGCGCCCTTGAGGGGCTGGCGCTGACCTTCCAGCGCACGACCATGCGCAAGCACACCAAGGGCGGCTACAAGAATGCCGTGGATGAGATGTGGCGTGTCGCGGAGGAATACGGAGTCGACACGATAATCATGTACGACCAGATATCCTGCAAGGGTATGGACGGCCTGCAGGGAATATTCGACGATCAGGCGCGCGAGCGGAAGATAAACTTCATATGGGTGCAGCAGGATCTGATGGACTGCCGCACGATATCCCGGCGGGATATGCGACGTCAGGTGAGCGCCTACATGTCGTCAGTGCTGCGCGAGGAGCCGGTCGATCCCACGCTCGTCGATTTTGACGATTCCGAGGCATGGTAAGGAAAATATGAAAACTGCGCCGGTGCAGAGCTGCACCGGCGCAGAATTTTTATCTCAGTCGAGGGGATCGTTCAGCCAGTTGCTCACGGCAGCTTCGCTGACGCCGAGACCCTTGGAGAGGAAAACTACCATCTCGTTGAAGTTGAGGTTCTTCATATGCTCGTAGTTGGTCTTGCTGGTGGTATCCCCGACGGGACGCCCCTCCATGTAACCGCATTCGTAGCACATATTGAGCGGATATTTGCGATGAGTGTCGAGCACCATCTCGTTCCCGCAGCGCGGACATTTCATGGTTCATACCTCCGTTTATGTATAATGTTTATGCGCGAAATACTTATACAATGTTAACTCAGGTGAACGCAATATGCAAGAATAATCTATAAAATAACAACTTTTCGATACAAACCCGCGCCGCGGAACGAATATTCGTGGCGCTTATGAAAAAGGCGGTCGTACGACCGCCTTTTCAAACTGTCTGCCTGCTGACTTCCTATATATCAATCGTCCAGAAGTCCATCATCGCAGATCAGGCCGTAACCGCCCTGCTTGCGCTGATAGACAACGGAGATAGCGTCATCCGCGTCCATATTGCGGAACACGAAGAACTCGTGGCCGAGCAGATTCATCTGCAGAATGGCCTCCTCCGCCGACATAGGCTTGATGGAAAAATGCTTGCTGCGTACGATTTTGAATTCCTCATCGGCATCGTCCTCCGCGGGGACGAATGCCGGGACGCTCTCATGTTCGAGCGCGCCCTCACGAAGCCGCTTTTCAAGCCGCTTCTTGTTTCTGCGTATCTGGCGCTCAATGGCCGCTACGCCGGAGTCAACTGAGGCGTACATGTCGTTCGTCAGTTCGCTTGCCCGATAGTACAGGCCGTTGTTGTGGATCGTGATCTCGGCGAGGAAGCGCCCGCGCTCAATGCTGAAGGTGACATAGGCTTCGGCCTCGGTCTTGAACAGACGGTCGAGTTTGCTGATCTTCTTTGTGGCATAGGCTCTCAGATCCTCGGAGGAATCCATCTTCTTCTCGGTAAAAGTGAACTTCATTAGTGCCAACTCCTTTCGATATCCACTGGTACCATGAGGGGGAAATCCCCTCTCTATGTGTGTATTATATCACAATGAGCGACAGAAAAGAAGTGAATTTTGTGTAAATTGCAATAATCGGCACAATGCATTGTTTAGCGCCGGAAATTTCGGCACGTTGACCAAAAATTCCCGGCGCTCCCTACATATTAAATATAACGATAACGCTCAGCCCGCGCCGCCGCCGACATGGATCTTTGCGTGACGGCAAATGGCCTCGAAGGTCTGCTGGCTGATATCGTGCTCTATCTTGCAGGCGTCCGCCTCGGCGGTCTCCTTATCGACACCGATACTTATCAGAAACGCCGTCAGCGTCTTGTGCCGGTCGAGCATGCTTGCCGCGACGGCCATGCCGCTGTCGGTCAGGGTTATCAGGCCGTCCTTATCCATCGTGATATGCCCGCTTTCTCTCAGCCGTTTGGTCGCATAGCTTACGCTGGGCTTCGTCACGCCTAAAAATTCGGCCACATCGATGGAGCGGACATAACCATGCTTTTCCTTCATCATCAGCATTGCCTCAAGGTAATCCTCTGAAGCTCTCAGTATTTCCATGGCAATCTGCACCATCCTTTACTATGTGAATACATATAGGTTAACACATTTTAACCAAAAATGCAAGGTCGAAAAAAATCTTTAAAAAAGCTATTGACACATAAGGTTAGTCGTGTTAAACTATGCCACGGTTAAAGGTACTTAACCCTTTTCTTTGGACTTTGGGTTAAGGACTGCTAACCGCCCACAGAGCTAAGATACGGAGGGATATATATGATGCCGCTTACTCTGACAGACGCCGGTGAGGAGAACTTGATCCGAAAAGTCGGCGGCAGTCCTGAAGTAAAAAAACATCTGGAGGATCTCGGCATTGTCGCGGGCGGAACCATCATGGTCATATCGACCATCGGCGGCAA
>CAVCWF010000106.1:0-1138 GCA_963605945.1 Lachnospiraceae bacterium | reverse complement strand
GGTGAAGGAGGCCCGTGTGGCCATCAGCAGTGAAATGGCACAGAAGATCATGGTTTAATGATGCGATGTGCTGGTAATAAAGGAGGAATTTCAGATGAAAACTCTGAGAAGCGCTAAGGTGGGGGAGACCGTTAAGGTCGTCAAGCTCCACGGCGAAGGTCCTGTCAAGCGCAGGATCATGGACATGGGCATTACCAAGGGCGTCGAAGTGTACGTTCGCAAGGTCGCCCCTCTGGGAGATCCTGTCGAGGTCACCGTGCGCGGCTATGAGCTGAGTCTCAGAAAAGCCGACGCGGAAATGATCGAGGTCGAGTAAAAGAAATTTTTATTTGATCAGCAGTTAATTTAGTTTAACTTCAAAGGAGCTTAATGATGGAAAAACAGATCAAAATTGCCCTTGCGGGTAATCCGAACTGCGGTAAAACAACGCTGTTCAATGCGCTGACCGGTTCCAACCAGTTTGTTGGTAACTGGCCCGGCGTCACCGTTGAAAAGAAGGAAGGCAAGCTCAAGAAGCATGACGACGTCGTCATCATGGACCTGCCCGGCATCTACTCTCTGTCCCCGTACACTCTGGAAGAGGTCGTCGCCCGTAACTACCTGATTAGCGAGCGCCCCGACGCGATACTCAACATCGTCGACGGTACCAACCTTGAGCGTAACCTCTACCTGACCACTCAGCTCACCGAGCTTGGCATCCCCGTGGTCGTCGCGATAAACATGATGGACGTCGTCCGCAAGAACGGCGACCAGATAAACATAAAGGAACTGTCCCGCGAGCTGGGCTGCGAGGTCTATGAGATCTCCGCTCTGAAGGGCGACGGCGTTATGACCGCGGCCGAAGCCGCCATCAAGGCCGCCAAGAGCACCAAGACCGTTCCTATGCACACCTTCTCCGGCGTTGTCGAGCACGCGATCGCTCATATCGAGGAAGCCGCGGTTCACAACATGCCCGAAGAGCAGCAGCGCTGGTACGCGATAAAGATCTTCGAGCGCGACGACAAGGTGCTTGAGAAGCTCAGCATCCCCGCCGACGTTATGACCCACATCGACGCCGACATCCAGGCCGCCGAGAAGGAGCTGGACGACGACGCCGAGAGCATCATCACCAACGAGCGCTACGTTTACATCGCCGAGG
>CAVCWF010000105.1:0-3263 GCA_963605945.1 Lachnospiraceae bacterium | reverse complement strand
TAGGGTAGTGCAACGGCGGCGCGGTAGTGAATGACATGCCGGGGGCATGTCAGAGCCGCGCCGTGACCGAGCCGCAGCGAGACAGTGGCACGAAGTGCCGAAGGGGTAGCCGGTCTCGGATTATTGCCAATAGGAAAAAGAAAGTGCAGTAAAAACGGGACGGCACAGAGGCCGTCCCCTACGGTGCGATTTTAGTGTGCTCTTTCTTTTCTCCTCTGCTCCAGTCTCTCATCTGGCGACCCCTCAGTCACGGCTGACGCCGTGCCAGCTCCCCTAAAAGGGGCGCCGCGTCGCGGCAAAGATTCCACACGGGCTAATCTTATGCCCCGTCCCCCTTGGCTCCCTCTGACGAGGGAGCTGTCGCGGAGCGACTGAGGGAGAGAAAATCTCACCCATTTCGCCGCATGACAAATTGCCGCCCCCGCCCCGCCGTCTTCCTCCCGCGTCCCCCCATCCCAATCCCTACATTATTATATATAACACCCTCCCCCCCCACACCCACCACGAAAGGAGACCCAACATGCTCATCCCAGACCTGCCCGCGCCCGCCGTGACGCGGGACAGCACCACGGTTTTCGCCGGACTGCGCCTGTCCGGCCGCCCCGCGGACGGCGAATTCGTCCGCACCGAAAACCTCAGCACCGACCGCTACCCCCTCCTCGCCCCGCGCCGCCCGCGCGCCGTCGCCGCCGCGCTCACCGACCCCGGCGGCCTCATCGAGAAGGACGCCCTAGGCTACGTCGCAAACGGCACGCTCTACTTCGCCGGCGCGCCCACGCCCCTGACCGGCCTTACCCACGGCAAAAAGCAGCTTGTCGGCATGGGAGCATACATCTGCGTGTTCCCGGATAAAAAGTACTATAACACCGCCGATTCCTCGGATTACGGCAGCATGGACGCCGAATTTGTTCTGACCGGCACGGTGAGCCTCGCGCCCTGCCGTTACGACGGCAGCCTCTATTCCACCGAGCCGACCTCCTCCGACGCCGCCCCCGCCGCCCCCGAAAACGACGCCCTCTGGCTCGACACCGGCAGCGGCGCGGCCCCGGTGCTGCGCCAGTACAGCGCCGCGCTCGACACTTGGGCCGAGGTCGCCACGCCCTGCACCCGCGTCACGCTGACGAGTCAGGGCAGCATCCCGGCACTCTTCGCGCAGTATGACGGCGTGAGCGTCGCCGGCCTGCCGCTCGACGAGCTCAACGGCGAAAAGATCATCTACGCCCTCGGCGGCGCGTCCGGCAGCGCCCCGGAGAGCGACTACCTCGTCCTGCCCGGCGTCTGCCCCGCGAGCGCGGACTACGAGGGCGTCACCCTCAGCGTCGCCCGCCGCGTGCCGGACATGGACTACGTCTGCCAGTGCCGCAACCGCCTCTGGGGCTGCCGCTACGGCAACGACGGCGCGCAGAACCTCAACGAAATCTACTGCTGCGCCCTCGGCGACTTCAAAAACTGGAGCCAGTACCTCGGCCTGAGCACGGACAGCTGGCGCGCGTCGGTCGGCTCCGACGGCGCGTTCACCGGCGCGGCGGGCTACCTCGGTCAGCCGGTTTTCTTCAAGGAAAACTGCATCCACCGCGTCACGGTGTCCGCAACCGGCGCACACTCGGTGGGTGAAACGCCCTGCCGCGGCGTCCAGAAGGGGAGCGCGGAGAGCGTTGTTCTTGTCGGCGACAGCCTGTTTTACAAGTCGCGCGCGGACGTCTGCGTGTGGCAGGGCGGCTTCCCGGAATCGGTCAGCGAGGCGCTCGGCGCGGAGCGGTACACCGATGCCGCCGCGGGCGCGCTGGGCGGAAAATATTATATTTCGATGAAAAATTCCGCGGGCGAGTGGGGGCTGTACGTGTACGACAGCCTGCTCGGCATCTGGCTGCGCGAGGACTCGCTGCACGCGACGTCCTTCGCTGCCGTGGACGGTGAGCTGTTCTGCCTTGATTCCGACGGCCGCCTCATCGCCCTCACCGGCAGCACCGGAACACCGGAAACGGGCGTGAATTGGAGCGCCGAGACCGGAATAATGTACTTTTTGCAGCCGGAGCATAAGTACCTGCACCGCCTGAGCCTGCGGCTGACGATGGGCGCGGGCAGCAGCGTCAAGGCGGAGATAGAGTACGATTCGTCGGGCGAATGGGAGACTGCGGGGCAGCTCGCAAACACCGAAGCGGAGCGCCCGCGTGCGATGGAGCTGCCGCTCCTGCCGCGCCGCTGCGACCATTTCCGCCTGCGTATCTCCGGCAGCGGCGACGTGAAGCTCCACGCGCTGCACCGGTATCTTGAGACGGGGAGTGAGCTGTGATGTACGAGCTGCCGCCGATCCTGAGCGGCTCTGCGGAGTCGCAGCTGCGCGCGATGCGCGATTATCTTGTCCGCCTTTCGCAGACACTTCCAACAGAGACCACACAGCTCGCCGCGGCGCAGAACGGCACGGTAAAGCCGCAGAGCGCCGCCGCGCGCGGCAGCGCATCGGGCACGGACACCGCCCCCGGACAGGTCACGCCGGGCAATTATCCGCGCCTGCGCGCCCTGATCGAGAAGACCGCGGGCGAGATTTATTCGCACGTCGACGAGATAAATCAGCAGCTTCGCGCGGACTACGTCGCGCGGTCGGAGCTGGGGGAGTTTGAGGAGCGCGTGACGGCGAACATGGAGACGACGGCGCGCGGCGTGGTCGAGGACTACGATTATGACGCGCGGCTGACGGCGTCGGACGAGCGCGCGGGGCGCATCGAGGAGCACCTGCGGAGCCTGTCGGGGCAGATACGCCGCGGGCTTATCACCGACCCGGAGACGGGGGAGCAGGTGCTGGGCATCGCGATCTCGCAGCGGCTGAGCTTCACTGGGGCGAGCAGCAGCCACGAGGGCGAGACGTATTACGAGCTGTCGCCGGGGCAGACGCTGGGCATGTACACGTCGACGGGCTGGCAGTTCTGGATAAACGGGGCGCGGCGCGGGTGGTTTGACAGCGTGGACAGCACGCTGCACGTCGCGGCGCTTCAGGTGGAGCAGACGCTCCGCCTCGGCGACTCGTGGGTCGTCAGCACCGCCGGCGGGTTCGGTATACGGGTCGATGCGTAAGGGGTGCCGCGAAGCGGCGCCCCTCTTAGGGTAGCTGGCGCGTTAGCGCCTGAGGGGTTGCCAGAGTTGAGACTAGAGCAGAGGAGAAAAGAAAGAGCAGAGTATAGAAAAGATTGTCATTGCGCGACCAGTGACCGACGTCACTGGTCGCGGCAATCCGCATCCTATTTACGCTGCACGCATTATACTGC
>CAVCWF010000104.1:13147-20566 GCA_963605945.1 Lachnospiraceae bacterium | reverse complement strand
GTCTTGTCCAACTCGCCGACGAGCCAGCTCTCTATAAGCCCGGCAGTAGAGACAACATAGAAATGAGTTATCATCTCAACGTCGGCGTCGGGCGTGTCGAGCGCGCCGATCTGTTCGCCGATCTGCTCGGCGGCACGATATATCACCGCGTGGATATCCCCCTCGAAGAAGCGCTTGAGACAATCACGCCCGACGGAGTTGAGCGCGCAGAGACAGACGGCGCGGTTATCGTCGATATAATGGAAGAGCTGGAGCAGCCCATCCTGCCAGAGCAGCGCGCCCTCGTGCTGGTGCAGCAGGGAGACGGCCTCCTCTTGGAACATCCAGCGCAGCAGATCGTAGACGTCCTCAAAGTGATAATAGAAATGCTGCCTGCGGATGCCGCAGAGCTCGGTTATGTCATGGATGGTTATCTTGTCAAAGGGCTTCTGCGCCATGAGCGTTTTGAGCGCACCGGCCAATGCGTGCTTGGTCTGGTCTGAAACGGTGTAAGTGCGTTTATCCACGGTCATCCCTCCATGCACAGAGTATAACACAGATGCCGAAGAATTTCGAGAAAAATTTCTGCTGGTCAAACCGCCCCATGTTGTCAGATTTCTGACGGCGCAGGGCGGTTTGACCGTTGTATTATTTCTCCCTGCGAGCTATCTTCAATCAGTAAAAAGGAGGCGGAGACTATGGCGGAAAGCTATGACATTGTTCTCGACAGCCAGCTCGGAGAGCGCCGCGGCACACTTACAATAGACAGCGAGGACGGCTGTGTGCACGGCAGGATAACCCTCGTCGGCTTTGACAACGCCGTGACCGGCGAGAGCCGAGGCGGGGTGCTTTATCTGCGGCATGAGCTGCAAACACTTATGAGCCGGCTGAAGTGCCGTTCGGTTATCCGCCTTGCCGGAGAAGCGCTCACCGGCACCGTAGACGCGGGCGGCGCGGTGATGAAGCTGCGCGGAATAAAAAGATCACAGACTGGAGCTGAAAAGAAATGAAATTCAATAGCAAGATAGACTTTCAGGCGCATTATCTGCCCAAGACTTACCGGCAGTTCCTTGAGGATGAAGGACTGTATTGCCCTGACGGCTTCCCGACGCCCGAATGGGACGCACAGTGGCAGCAGGAGGTGATGGCGGAGCTGGGAATCGGCTATGCGCTGCTGACACTGTCATCGCCGAGTATCTATACCGGCAACAAGTTCCGCTCGCGCGAGCTTGCCCGGCGCATAAACGAGGAGGGCGCAGAGATAGTCTCCGACTCCCCCGGTAATCTGGGATTCATGGCGACTCTGCCGCTGCCGCATGTGCACAGCAGTATTTTCGAGGCGCGTTATGCACTCGATGAGCTTGGGGCGGCGGGAGTCGGACTGGTCACAAACTACGGCGGGGTCTACCTCGGCGACCATCGTCTCGACGAACTGATGGAGGAGCTGAACGCGCGCGGTACGCTTGTCATCATGCACCCGACGCATCCTGCCGTCGGCATATCGGACGTAAACGAGGAGATACCGCTGCCGGCGTTTGAATACTTTGTTGAGACGACGCGCACCTTCATCAACATGGTTCAGAACGACACTTTCTCAAAGTATCCGGACATAAAGTGGGTGATCCCTCACGCGGGCGCGTTCCTGCCGATACTTGCCGATCGTTTTGAGAGCTTTGCGCTGATGCTGCGCTTTGCCGATCCCGACCTGCGCGCCGACATCATGGAGGACATGGCGCATGTTTACTATGATACGGCGGGCTTTTCCGAGCAGAAGCAGCTGGAGATGCTGCTGAGAAATGTTGACGAGAGCCACCTGCTCTACGGCAGCGATACGCCGTACACGGATATCTCTGCCTGCTTCGGTCAGGCTGAAGCGCTGGAGAACACGGAAAAACTCACCGAGCGGCAGAAGCGGCTCATGTTTACGGACAACGCCCTCGCACTGCTGCCCGGACTCGGCGAAAGAATACATATCAACGCGTGAAAGAGGTATATGACAATGGAATTCAACTGCGGAAATAATTACGGGTTCAACGTACAGATAAAATCCCCGATGGGCTGGGTCAAGATCATTGCCCAGCTCACGATCGACAGCGACACGGAATTTCACGGCAGCGCGAAGCTGCTGGGCATGGAGGTCGCGCTGACAAACTGCGCGAGGAACGACAGACACTTCAGCTTTGAGGCCGCGCCGAAGCTTCCGTTCGGCGTTCTGAACGTGAAGATCGAAGCAGACGTGGACGATACCGGTGCAGTGACCGGCGTCGCGGACGCACCGCGGCACAGGCCGATGGAAATAAAGGGCGAGCTTGCGCAGTAAGGCCGCCGACTCCATAAGGAGAGAACATTTATGTCAAATAAACCCAAACAGGATCATAGCTTTATGATGCAGCTTGCCACATTTATTGTGGATAAACGCAATCTGTTTTTCCTGATAATTGTTGTGGCGCTTATATTCTCGGCGTTTTCGCGCAATTGGGTCGAGGTCGAGAACGACCTTACGAGCTTCCTCCCCGACGACGCGGAGACTAAGCTCGCCCTCGATGTGATGGAAAACCAGTTCACGACCTACGGCACGGCCGAGGTGATGGTGGCGAACGTCAGCTACGCCGAGGCGGAGCAGCTAAGCGACACGCTTGCGGACATCAAGGGCGTGCAGAGCGTGGCCTTCGACCAGACGACCGATCACTATAATCACGCCTCCGCGCTCTACACCGTGACCTTTGACTACGACGAAAACGACGATGAATGTCTCACCGCCCTTGACGCCGTCAAGGAAGCGTTGACGGACTACGACCTCTTCGTCTCGACGGAGCTTGGCAATACGCTTCAGGAGACTATCGACGCCGAGGTCAGCGTCATCATGGTGTACGTTGCGGTGATCGTCGTTGCTGTGCTGCTGCTCACCTCGCAGACCTACGGCGAGGTGCCTGTGCTGCTGATTACGTTCGTGACGGCTATGCTGCTCAATCAGGGCAGCAATTTCCTGCTCGGCAAGATATCCTTCGTCTCAAACTCCGTCACGAGCATATTGCAGCTCGCGCTGTCGCTGGACTATGCGGTCATCCTCTGCAACCACTTCAAGGAGCAGCATGAGACCATGCCCATCCGCGAGGCGGCCATCACCGCGCTGGCGCACTCTATTCCGGAGATCAGCGCAAGCTCCCTGACGACTGTCGGCGGCCTTGCCGCAATGCTGTTCATGCAGTTCAAAATCGGACCCGATATGGGCATATGCCTGATAAAAGCCATCATCTATGCGCTTTTGAGCGTGTTTATCCTCATGCCGGGACTGCTGGTCCTGTTTGGGCCGTTGATAGAGAAGACGCGGCACAGGGATTTCATCCCGAAGATATCCTTTGTCGGCAGACTCGACTATGCAACGCGGCATGTCGTGCCGGTGATATTTGTTATCGTCGCGCTGCTGGGGATGCACTTTTCCAACAAGTGCCCCTATGCCTATGGATACAGCGTCCTGACGACTCCGAAGCTAAACGAGAGCCAGATCGCCGACAACATGGTATCCGACAACTTCACCTCTTCAAATATGCTGGCGCTTGTCGTTCCGGCCGGCGATTACGAAAAAGAGGCGCAGCTCCTTAAAGAGCTTGAAAGCTATGACGAGATAGACTACACGATGGGGCTTGCAAACGTCGAAGCCATGGACGGCTACATGCTGGCCGACAAGCTGACTCCGCGTCAGTTCTCGGAGCTTTCCGGGCTTGACTATGAAGTCGCGCAGCTCGTGTACGCGGCCTATGCCGCCGAGCAGGACGACTACGGCAAGCTCATGGGCAGCATCGCTACCTACAAGGTGCCGCTTATAGACATGTTCCTCTTCGTCTGCGATCAGGTGGACGCCGGGTACGTGACCCTTGACGAGGAGCAGACAGAAATGCTCGACAGCGCAAAGAAGCAGATGGAGAGCGCAAAAGCGCAGCTGAGCGGCGAGGATTACAGCCGTATGCTGATATATCTTACGCTGCCCGAAAGCGGCGATGAGACCTATTCCTTCATCGACACCATCCGCGGCGTCGCGCAGGAGTATTACCCCGACGGCGAGGTCTACGTCGCGGGCAACTCCACGAACGAATACGACTTCAAGAAATCCTTTGCGACCGACAACACCGTAGTCAGCATAGTCTCGATACTGATAGTGCTGCTGGTGCTGCTGTTTACATTCAAATCCGTCGGTATGCCTATCATGCTGATACTGATCATTCAGGGCAGTATCTGGATCAACTTCTCCATACCGGCCTTTACCGGAACGGGGCTGTTCTTTATGAGCTACCTCGTTGTCAGCTCCATCCAGATGGGCGCGAACATCGACTACGCCATCGTCATCGCGACGCGGTATCAGGAGCTGAAGGACAAAATGGATCACAGGCAGGCCATTATCGAGACGCTGAACTTCGCTTTCCCGACGGTGCTTACATCCGGAACCATCCTAACCGTCGCAGGCACGCTGATCGGTCAGATGACCTCCGAGGCGGCTATTGTCGGCATTGGCCAGAGTCTTGGCCGCGGCACGATAATCTCGATGTTCCTTGTCCTCTTCGTCCTGCCGCAGATACTGCTCATCGGCGGCGACCTTGCGGATAAGACCTCGTTCGCGGTGCCTAAGATGCTGAAGAAGAAAGAGACGAGCGGAAGAGTGTTCGTCGACGGCAGAGTCAGCGGCGAGATAAACGGCACCGTCAGCGGCGTCATACGCGCGAGCATAGACGGCGACGTCAGACTCAAGGTACTGTCCGGTTCGGTCACAGACGAAGCGGAAGCCGAAACAACGGCGCAAAGCGAGGAGGCGGAAGTCAATGTATAAGAAAAACAAACGTATAGCGGCGGCGCTGCTGGTCTGCGCGTTCGCCCTCCTGCTCTGTACTTCCGCGTTTGCGGACGACGGGGCGATACACATATCCTCGGCGGACGATCTCATCCTCCTTGCCCAGAACTGCACGCTCGACACATGGTCGCAGGATAAGACCGTGGAGCTGGACGCGGATGTCTCTCTTGACGGAGTGAATTTTGCGCCGATCCCCAGCTTCGGCGGGACCTTCAACGGCAACGGCCACACGATAAGCGGCCTCACCATATCCGGGAAATACTCCACGGCGGGACTCTTCGCCGAGCTTCAGGTGAGCGCGGTTGTCAAGAATCTGAATGTCTCCGGTACGGTGGACATAAGCGGCAGCGCCGAGACCACCGGCGGCATCGCCGGAGTCAACAACGGAAAGATCTATTCGTGCAGCTTCACCGGCTCCGTCAGCGGCAGCGTCAATGTCGGCGCGATAGCCGGCAGAAACGCCCTGAGCGGGAGCATCCAGAACTGTGCGTCCTCCGGCTCCGTATACGGCAGCAGAATGAGCGGCGGCATTGCGGGCAGCAGCAGCGGCCTGATAGCCTCCTGCCGCAACTCGTCCTATGTGAACACGGTCAGCGCGGATAAGGCGCTGTCGATACAGGACATCTCCATCGACACGACGCTCGACCTCGCGAAGCTCTCCAGCCGCGACACCGTCGCCTCCACGACCGACACCGGCGGCATCGCAGGATACTCCTCCGGCATAATCCGCAGCAGCAGCAACTCCGCGATCATCGGCTATCAGCACGTCGGCTACAACGTCGGCGGCATCGCGGGCAGGAGCTGCGGCTATATATCCGGCTGCCAGAACGGCGGCACGGTGTACGGGCGCAAGGACGTCGGCGGCATAGTCGGGCAGATGGAACCTTATATGGAGCTGAACGTCGAGAACAGTATGCTGGCAAAAATGCAGCAGCAGCTCGACGAGCTGAACGAGCTTGTGAACAAGGCGGCGGACGACGCCGAGGGCGGCGCGGGAGGCATCTCCTCACGGCTCAATAATATGGCCGGGTACGTCGGCAATGCGATAAGCGAGGCGGGCGACATCAGCGTCACCGTCGGCGGCTCCGGTCAGATCGACGGCTCGGCGAGCGGGGACGCCGGTCTCAATGTGGACGTCAGCGTTCCGCCGCTCGACGTTGATATAGACGGCAACCATTCCGAGAGCGGCTCCGTCTCCGGCAGCGTGGAGATAATCGCAACGCCCGACCTCGGCGGCCTGACCGCAGCCATAAACGGCATCGGCAGCCAGCTGAGTATGCTCAACGGCGCGCTCGCCGGTACTGCGGGTACGCTCGTCGACGATGTGCGCGCAATAAACGACAAGTTCAACGAGCTGTCGAATACCATGTTCGACGCGATCTTTACCGTCGGTACCGAGGACGGAGACATCCTCGTCGACACCTCTGACGTTGACATCGAGCTTGTGCGGCTCGGCAAGGTCTGCTCCAACACCAATTCCGGTTCCGTCAGCGGCGACATCAACATCGGCGGCGTCGCCGGGGCTATCGCGATAGAATATGAATACGACCCTGAGGACGACGTGTCCTCGAACATCTCTGCGGAATACAAGAGCGAATACGAGCTGAAGGCTGTGCTTCAGAGCTGCACGAATACTGGCTCCGTAGAAGCGCGCCGCAGCTATGCCGGCAGCGTGGCCGGCCGCATGGATCTCGGCATAATAACCGATTGCCGCGGCTTCGGCGACGTCAGCAGCGAGAGCGGCGATTACGCGGGCGGCATCGCGGGGCTTGCAGGCTCTACAATCCGCTCCTGCTGGGCGAAATGCACGCTCACGGGCGGTAAATATGTCGGCGGCATCGTCGGCTCCGGTGTGGAGGAAGCTGTGACCGGCTCCGGCAGCACCGTTACCGGCTGCATGAGCATGGTTGAGATCACGGACGCCTCGCAGTATTTCGGCGCTATATCCGGCGCAAACGCAGGCGAGTACCTCGAAAACTATTTCGTCTCCGACAGTCTCGCCGGAATAGACGGGCGCAGCATCCGCGGCAAGGCGGAGCCGATAAGCTATGATACCCTGCTGGGCATGGAAAAGCTGCCTGCCGAGTTCAGGACTCTGTGTCTCAGCTTCGTCGCCGACGACGAGACGCTCAAGACCGTTGATTTCAATTACGGCGACTCCTTCGGCGAGGATGTGTACCCGGATATCCATGCAAAGGACGGCTACTACGCGGCGTGGGACAAAACCGAGCTGAACGAGCTTCATTTCGATACCGTCGTCACCGCCGACTACGAGCTTGAATACTCCGCCGTCATGGCCGACGGCACGCGCGGCGAAAAGCCCGTGCTGTTCGCCGAGGGCAAATTTGACGACAGCGCGAAGCTATACTACAACTCTGCCGATTCCTCATCCGGGCTCACCCCGCTTGACGGGGAGCTGGGTCAGGCGGTTGACGAGGCATCGTATGTGCAGCTGCCGTGGCTCGCGCGGCTTACGACCTCCGTCAGCGGCGGTCTGGTCGAGCAGCTGCATGTCACAATTCCCGACGACGGGCAGAGTGAGCATACGCTCCACTATCTCCCGCCGGAGGTGTCCATCGGGAAAATCGCCATATATG
>CAVCWF010000104.1:4163-13137 GCA_963605945.1 Lachnospiraceae bacterium | reverse complement strand
CCATATATGTGATGCAGGACGGCCACTGGGTCAAGGCCGATACGGAGCAGTTCGGCAGCTATCTCAGCTTCAACGTCGAAGGCTCCGAGGTCGCCGTCGCGGCAGTGTCCGTTATCAGCGTGTGGTGGATATGGGGTGTACTGGCGCTTGTTGTCATTGCGATAGCGGTCACGATAATCGCTTCCGTGAAGAAGCACAGACGCCGCCGGATCGCCCGCGCCGCCGAGCCTGACGGGCAGGCGGAGGCTGCCGGACAGCCCGTCGAGGAAGCTCCGGCGCAGAAGAAGCGCCGCCGCAAGCCCGCTGTTGTGATTGCTGTCATCCTCATCTGCGCGCTTGCCGCCGCGGCGGTGCTGCTTGTGCCGCAGTTCATGGCCAGACTCGCGCCGTACCGTATGCTGTCAGAGCTTTGCCGCGCGCAGGAGCTTTCAATGCAGGTGCATGTTGATGCGCAGACAGGCGGAGACTCCGTCGAGGCGGATGTGCCGGTCAGCAGCATCATGGACGGCAACACGCGCATCACCCGCGCGGTGGTTCAGGATATCCCGCTTTATTACTCGAACGACCTGCTCATTCTTGAAAACGGCAAGAGCTTCGGCGTCGGCGATATATTCCCGGATTATTCGGAGCTCCTTGCGAGCATCGCTTCAATGTATAAGGATATATCCGCTTCCGGCGACGGCAGCAGCCACCGGCTGAGTCTCAGCGGTGATCAGGCCGCGGAGCTTCTCAGGACTCTCTGCCCGGAGCTTACCGGCAGGACGAAGAATATAAGCGGCGCGTATGTCGAGCTTGCCGTTTCCGACAAGGAGATTCAGAGCATCACGCTCTCCGCCGAGGGGACGCTGGACGACGCGTCAGGAACCGGCTTCAGCGTTGACGCCGTGATAGACGGCTTCACATACGCCGCCGGGATCGGTATCCCCGGAGAAGTCGCGCTTGCCGCGGAAAACGGCGGCGGGGAGCGGGAGATAACGGAAGACCTGTTCCGCCTGCTCTCGGCTTGGGCGGAGCTGGATAACCGCGAAGCCTCGGCCTCGACGCTCAAGCTGTCCGCGGACTGTGGCCCCGTCGTGCTGAACACCTCGCTGGAGATAGATTCTGTTCTCGAAAACGGCACACGGATATACCGCGTAGGGAAAAACGGGCTAAGGCTGTATACGGACGGACAGCATGTTGTCGGCGCGGACGGCGAGTCCGTGACCGACGATGAGATTCGGCTCGCCGACACCGCGAATCTGCTCGACGCGGCGTACCGCGCCTGCCTCGACGGCAGTCTGAGCGCCGCACAGCGCGGGGATGATTATATCTACACCGTGCAGCTCGACGGGGATTCCATCGACGAAATCGTGGAGCTGATAGCGCCCGACGCCGCGAAGCTCGCCCCGGATTTCACCTACGGTACGATAAGCCTGACCGTGTCGGACGGAAAGTTCTCCGCAATGTCAGTAAGCTGCACCGGCACCATGAAGGTCGTGCTTGTGGAAACTCCGGTGTCCGTCTCGGCGGATATCAGCATACAGGACGCAGCCGTCGCGCAGTTCCCCGCAAAGGCCGTCGCCGCCCTGACGCAGACGAACGGGTAAGGCGTCGATTATAAGCCCCATGCGGCTCCGTTTCCATATTATTGACTAAACCTTCCCGCTTTGGTATATTTGACTTGTACCTTATACTTGTTCTTCAACACGCAAAAATTACAAGGGCTTATATAGAATAGGTAAAACGGGAGGAAATTCAATGACAAACAAAATGTTTGATTCATTTGGCGCGGTGAAAAACGCGCTGGAGAAGGCCAAGGATACTGCTGTCGGCAAAGCGACTGAAGCCCTTGATGCGAATAACGATGGTACTGTTGATATTCAGGATATCATCATTCTGGCAATAAAACTCCCCGGAGTTCACGTCACAAGAGAAAGCTTCTTACGCAAGGAGCTTTTCAAGAACTATCCTCCGGAAGTCATAGATGATGCCGTCACCCGCACACCGGCTCTTGCGGGTATCTCCGAAGCTGACATCGACAGAATTGCTGATGAAGTAATCAAGTTTGAGCGGAACTGTGTTTCCGGTATTTCCGCGGCGCTCGGTGTACCCGGCGGTGCCGCAATGGCGGCGACTATCCCCGCCGACGTAGTTCAGTATTATGGTTATACCCTGCGGGCGATTCAAAAGCTTCTGTACCTCTATGGCTTTCCGGAGATAGATTCCGATGGGGAGGGAATATCTCTCGACAGTGAGACGATAAACCGCATCATCGTTTGCCTTGGGGTAATGAACGGTGTCGCCGGTGCAAACAACGCTGTCAAGGCGCTTGCAAAAGCCTTGTCCGTTGGCGTTGAGAAAAAGCTCATCGCCGCGGCACTGACCAAGGGAACGTTATATCCCATCCTGAAATCAACTTTGAAATGGTTCGGCGTAAAGCTGACTAAAGAGATTTTCGCAAAGACAGTTAAGAATGCTATTCCCGTTGTTGGCGGGATTGTCGGCGGAGGTATAACATTCCTATCTTTCAAACCATGCTGTATGAGACTGAAAGATGTCCTTACGGATACCATGCTTTCAAACCCCGCGCATGTCTCCTCTGCGGAAGAAGAGCATGTTTTCTCACATATCGTTGATGGTGCATATGAGGCGGAATATGAGGAGTGCGAGGAATCCCATAGTATTTAGCCCGGCGCCTTCCCAAAATCGACAGGTTTTATAAAAACCTGTCGATTTTCTCTTCCACATATGATAAACTAAACGCAAATCAAAATATAAGAGGTAGATATGAGATACAAATGCCTTGTTTTCGACCACGACGACACCGTCGTCAACAGCACTGCCACGATACACCATCCCTGCTTCGAGCAGTATCTGCGCCTGCGCTATCCCGGAAGGCACTGCACACTTGAGGAATATTTCCTGAAAAATTTCGACCCCGGCTTCATGCAGATGTGCCAGAACGAATACGGCATGGACGACGCTGCGCTTCAGGACGAGACGGAGTTCTGGAAAAAATACGTCGCGCAGCACATCCCCGGCGCGTACCCCGGCATGAACGAGCTTATGCGCCGCCACAAGGCCGAGGGCGGGTACATCTGCGTTGTGTCGCACTCCTTCGACGAGAATATCCGCCGCGACTACGCGGAAAACGGCCTGCCGGAGCCGGATCTGGTGTTCGGCTGGGAGCAGCCGCCCGAGCGCCGCAAGCCAAATCCGTGGCCGCTGGAGGAGATAATGCGCCGGCTTGGGCTTGCGCCGGAGGAGCTGCTGATGATAGACGACCTGAAGCCCGGCTTTGACATGGCTCATTCCTGCGGAGTGGACTTCGCCGCGGCCGGCTGGGCGTATGACGTACCGCAGATCGAGGACTTCATGCGCCGGAACTCTGATTTCTACTTCAAGACCGTGCAGGAGCTTGCGGACTTCCTCGGCGAATAAGCGGTATAAAAGCAACTTTCATATTCTTAATAAATATACAAATTCTTAAATATTTATTGACAACATCCGAAAATCTGTTAAAATGGATGAAAAAAGCATTTATCAAGGTGATGTTCTAAACTAATAAAGAGGGTTGCGATTATGGGAAGTAAAATGGAGAAAAGGTACGGCCTGCCCACGGCGATATCCATGGTCATCGGAATCGTCATCGGCTCCGGCGTGTTCATCAAGGGCGGCAAGGTTCTGGCGCTCACGCACGGCAACATGCTTCAGGGCGTGCTCGTGGTTGCGCTCGTCGGCGCGATATGCATAATCTGTTCGCTCGTGTTCGCCGAGCTTGGCGCAAAGTACGAGAAGGTGAACGGCGTGGTGGACTATGCCGAAGTGGCTCTGGGGCCGTCGTACTCCTACTATGTCGGCTGGTTTATGACCACGATATATTACCCATGTCTTTCGGCGATGCTGGCCTTCTTCTCCGCGGTGTTCTTCCTTGAACTGTGCGGCATACAGTCGCTCGACTTCTTCGTGACGGGGACGGTGCGCTCCGAGGCGCTCGGCCTTGGCGCGGGCTTTCTGATGATAGGCTACGGCATCAACGCCATCAGCCCGAAGCTTGCGGGAAAGCTTCAGGTCAGCATGACCATCATAAAGCTCGTCCCGCTGCTGCTTATGGCCGTGGTGGGCATCATCGTCGGCGCGGTCAACGGCACGACCGCGAACGTGCTCGCCTATGTCAACACTCCGGAATATGCCGCCGCCGTTGAGGGGACGACCACGTTTCAGGGCGTGTTTGCCGGTGTCGCGTCCTTCGCGTTTGCATATGAGGGCTGGATAATCGCAACCTCGATAAATTCCGAGCTGCACGACGCAAAGCGCAATCTTCCCATCGCGCTCATCCTCGGCGCGCTGTTCTGCACCGTGCTCTACTGCCTGTATATATTCGCGATGAGCAGCGTAGGCGATGTGCAGACCATCATCGGTACGTGGCCGCTGGGCGAGTCGCTGCCGCGCATCGCGTTCTCAAACATCTTCGGCAAGACCGTCGGCACTATCGTATACGCGTTTATCAGCATCGGCTGCCTCGGCGTTATGAACGGGCTTATCATGGGCTCGTGCCGCGGCATGTACTCCGTTGCCGCGCGCGGTATGGGGCCGCGCCCGGAGTTCTACGGCGACATCGACCACCAGAACGGCTTCACCATGAAGTCTGCAATAATCGGCATGATGCTCGGCGGCTTCTGGTACGCATGGACGGCGGTTGTCTGGATGTACGGCCCTGACTTCATGGGCGGGCTGCACGACTGCCAGTGGATAGCGTGGGAGCCGGACGAGATATGCATCATCAATCTCTATGCCATGTATATCCCCATGTTCATCGCGCTCATTGTCAAGGACAAGGGCGGCAGCGTCATAAAGCGCTACGTTCTGCCGGTGCTTGGGCTTTGTTGCTGTGTGTTCATGTGCTATTGCTGCTGGGTCGGCAAGGGCTATAAGCAGGTGCTGGGCTATCTGGCGTTCTTCGCGGTCGTGATGTTCATCGGCAAGCTCTTCAAGGGCAAGCGCATTGAGGCCGAGGTTCTGGAATAAAAATGCATAAACACTATCGGCGGGGGACACTCCGCCGATATTTGTTTACAGTGCATGACTTGACATATTTTTGAGGGATAATATAATTGAGCTATCACATCTTCAGGAGGCTATCATGGCTGCCATACTGTATATAATCGTGCCGTGCTACAATGAGGAGGCGGTGCTGCCGATAACCGCGCCGATGTTCCTTGCAAAAATAAACGAGCTTGCCGCCGCGGGGAAGATAAGCCCGGAGAGCCGGGTCATGTTTGTCAACGACGGCAGCCGCGACCGGACGTGGGAGATAATTTCGGAGCTTGCCCGCGGAGGCGGACGAGCATTATATCGGCATCAGCCAGAGCCGCAACCGCGGCCACCAGAACGCGGTTCTTGCCGGGCTCATGGAGGCGCGCGAGCACTGCGACATTACGATATCCATCGACTGCGACGGACAGGACGACATCAACGCCATGGACGCGATGGTCGACGCGTATCTCGACGGCTGTGAGGTCGTGTACGGTGTGCGCTCCAGCCGCGAGACGGACACCTTCTTCAAGCGCTTCACCGCGCAGAGCTTTTATAAATTCCTCTCCGCGATGGGCGCGGAGGTCGTGTATAACCACGCGGACTACCGGCTCATCAGCGCGCGTGTACTGAAGGAATTTGCAAACTTCCGCGAGGTCAACCTGTTCCTGCGCGGCCTTGTGCCGCTGGTCGGCTTCAAGAGTACGACAGTCAGCTATTCCCGCGCGGAGCGCATCGCGGGGGAGAGCCACTATCCGCTGAAAAAAATGATTGCCCTCGCGGTTGACGGGATAACAAGCCTCTCTGTCAAGCCGCTGCAAATGATAACGGGCTTCGGCGCGGCCGTCGCGCTTATCAGCTTCATCGGCGTCATCTGGGCGCTGGTGACGGCAATCGCCGGGAAAGCCGTCGCAGGCTGGGCGAGCATGACCTGCATAATCTGCTTTGTCAGCGGCGTACAGCTTATCTGCCTCGGCATCATAGGCGAGTATATCGGCAAGATATATCTTGAAACGAAGCAGCGCCCGCGCTATATAATCAGCGAACGCACATGGGTGCACGAGCCCGCAGAGCCCGGCAGGGAAGAATGATACGCGGCTTATAAGCCTTGACATTTTGTCTCCTTTGTATTAATATAAATAATACAAAGGAGACGTTTTATATGCTTTTGACCTTCGACTTTTCGAGTGATACGCCGCTGTATATACAGCTCCGCAACCAGATAGTCGTCGGCATCGCAAACGGCAGACTGGCTCCGGGGGAGAAGCTGCCGACGGTGCGCGCGCTGGCCGAGGAGAGCGGCATAAACACCATGACCGTGAGCAAAGCCTATCAGCTTCTGAAGCAGGAGGGCTACATTACGACCGACCGGCGAAGCGGCGCGGCTGTCGCGCCGCGCGGCGAGCGGGGGAGCGTTTCGGCGGAAACGCTGTCTGCGCTGAGACTGAGCCTTTCGGAACTGCGCCTTGCGGGCTTTGACCGCGCCGAGGCGCTGGAGCTGTGCGACAAGCTTTACGGTGAAGCGGACAAGGAGGGGACGAAATGATCTGGCGAATCATTCTCTGGGTCAGTCTCATATGGCTGCCGTACCTGATGTACAGAGTGCTCGGCGGCGAGGCGAAGTTCACGAAAAACATTGCCGTCGGCGTGACGATGCCCTTCGAGGGGCGCGAGGACGCGGAGGTCTGTGAGCGGCTTGCAAAATTCCAAAAAGAGCTGGGTATAGTCTGCGCTGTGCTGACCGCCGCGGTTGTGCCGTGCATATTTATCCGCAGTGTCAGTCTTTCAATGACGCTGTATCTCACATGGGCGGACGTCTGCATCGTGCTCCCGTATATACCGTACCTGCGCTGCAACCGCGATCTGAAGCGCATCAAGCGAAGCCGCGGCTGGGCGGCGGAGCGCGGCGACACGCGCACGGTGGATCTGAAGGCTGTTCAGGAGCCGCGCGGCATATCGGCGTGGTGCTTCGTTCCGGCGATAGCGCTTGCGCTGCTGCCGCTGGCGTTTGAGCGTGGGATGTGGGCGATATACGCTGCCAACGCCGTCGGTGCGGCTGTGTGCCTTGCGTGCTTCCGCTGGGCGTTCCGCCGCCGCGCGGAGTTTGTGGATGCGGACACCGACCTCACAAATACCCTTACGCGCATTCGCCGCCGCAGTTGGGAGCGGATATGGCTGGCCGCGGCATACGGGCTTGCGCTTGTGAGTCTCGCGGTGTGGCTGTCAAACGGTGATCCGGTTTGGTCGGTGCTTGGAATCCTGCTCGCGTCGGCGATAGTTGTCATCGCGGTACTGCGCATTGAGCTTAAAACGCGCGATTTGCAGGCGCGGCTCACCGAGAGCAGCGGAACGGGCTGGTATGCCGACGAGGACGACAAGTGGCTCGGCGGCGTGGCGTATTACGACCCGCACGATGCGCGCACGGTCGTCAACTGCCGTGTCGGCAGCAGCACGACCGTCAATCTTGCGCACACCGGCGGCAGAGTGCTTGCGGGCATGGTTGCGCTTATCCTGCTGGCAATGCCGTTCACCGGCGTGCTGATAGACGCGGTGACGAACCGGCCAACCTCGCTTGAGCTTACGGACACGGAGCTTGTCGCTTACTGTGGGGACAAGAGCGCGTACCGCATAGAGCGGGCGGATATCGAGAGCGCGGAGCTGCTGGACGAACTGCCGGAGCATCTTGTCCGCAGAGTCGGCACCGGCGCGGAGAATCTGCTGAAGGGCGATTTCAGCGCCGCGGAATACGGCAGACTCAAGCTGTGCCTTGACCCGAACTGCCCGCCGTTCCTGCTCGTTGAATGTGCCGGCGGGGAGGTCTATCTCCTCGGTTCGCGCACCGAAGGCGAGACAGAGGTAATTTTTGGCGAAATCGGGGCTTGAAAACGGGCGGGATTATGATAATATATAATTCCGGAATCTATATTATAATAGGTAAGCGTTGATGAGTATTGAAAGCATAAGCTCAAGAAAAAATACATATATCGCCCATGTCAGGGCGCTCGCGTCCGACGGTGCGTACCGCCGCGAGCAGGGACAGTTCCTGTGCGACGGGATAAAAACTCTGCGCGAGGCCGTCGCCTTCGGCGCGGAGATCGTCTCGGTGCTGTGGAAGGAGCATGCGGCGGAGGTCGAAGGGCTTGCGGGCGCGAAGGAATACGCCGCCCCGGCGGAGCTGTTCGATTACGCGTCCCCGCTGAAAAACAGTCCGGGGCCGCTGTTCGCCGTCCGTATGCGCAAGCCCGGCGCGGCGCGGCTGAAAAACGCCATCGTGCTGGAGGGCGTTCAGGATCCCGGCAATGTCGGCACCGTCATCCGCACGGCGAACGCTTTCGGCGTGGACGCCGTGATACTCACCGGCGCGTGCGCCGATCTCTATAATCCCAAAACCGTGCGCGCCACGATGGGCGCAATATTCCGCCAGCGTGTGCTGGAACTGCCTATCTCGGAGCTGCGCACGGCGCTGGATGAAAACGGCCTGCCGCTGTACGGCGCGGCGCTGGGCGAGACGGCGCGGGATTTCAGAGAGATACCGCTGGATAAGGCCGCAGTCGCGGTCGGCAGCGAGGGGAACGGCTTGAGCGCGGAGCTGCTTGCGATGTGCGATGGCCAGCTGATAATCCCGATGCGGCCTGACAGCGAATCGCTGAACGCAGGCGTCGCGGCGTCGGTAATCATGTGGGAAATGAGCAGGGGCAGCCTGTAAAAACACCGTAGGGGGCGGGGCTTGGAATGTCGGCAATAAAATATTGGCTTTGGCTTTCCGCGGCTGCCGTCAGCCCGAAGGCCAAGGCGGCTCTTATAGATAAATACAGCGACGCGGAGAAAGCGTTTTACGCCCCGGCAGGGGAGTTCGAGACGCTGACGGGCGTGTCGAAGAAGGAAGCCGAGACCCTTGAAAAGCGGGATATACGCTGCGCGGATCGGATACTTGCCGCGTGTGCGCGGCAGGGGATACGGG
>CAVCWF010000104.1:0-4153 GCA_963605945.1 Lachnospiraceae bacterium | reverse complement strand
CTGAAGAATATTTTTGCGCCGCCGGTCGTTATATATCTGAAGGGGCGGCTTCACTCGCTGGACGATGAGGCGGCGATAGCCGTCATCGGGACGCGCAAGGCCAGCGCGTACGGCCTGAAAATGGGCAGAAAGCTTGCGTATGAGATAGTGCGGGGCGGCGGAGTCGTCGTGTCACTGCTCACGAGCGGCGTGGACGCGGCGGCCGCCAGAGGCGCGCTGCTTGCGGGAGGCCGATGTGTCGGCGTACTGGGTACGCCGCATGAGTGCGAGGCGGGAACGCTCGCCGCCGAGGTCGCCGCGCGGGGCGCGCTGATAAGCGAGTATCCGCCGGGAACAAAGCCGGAGAAGCATTTCTTCCGTGACCGCAACCGCATAGCCGCGGGGCTGTCCGTTGGCGTGGCGGTGGTCGAAGCTCCGGAGCGCAGCGGCGCGCGGCTATTCGCGGAGACGGCGATGGAGCAGGGGCGAGAAATTTTCGCGGTTCCGGGCAATGCGGACGCGCCGAACAGCGTCGGAACGATTGCGATGATAAAGGACGGGGCGAAGCCCGTCGTGTGCGGCTGGGACGTGCTGAGCGAGTTTGAGTCGCGCTTCGCCGGAAAGCTGCACGAACTGACCGAATGTGAGCTGCCGGACGAGGAGGAACCGCAGAATGCGGACACTCCGGCAAAAAAATCTGTTGACAAGCCAAAAGACAGCGATTATATTGACTTGAAGAAACAGCTTGAAGGACTCAATGAGGATCAGCTGAAGATAATTGCGGCGATCGAGAAGTCCGCAAGCCATATTGACGATATCATAGCGAGCACGGGACTGAGCACGGCGAGAGTTCTGTCGCAGCTCACGGTTCTGGAGATCAAGGGCTATGTGCGCCGTGATCCCGGCCGCCGTGTGGCGCTTAATATAGCAAAGAAGTGAGGAAACGTAATGGCAAAGGCAAAGGATCTTGTCATAGTCGAATCTCCGGCTAAGGCAAAGACCATTGAAAAATATCTGGGGAGCGGTTATAAGGTAACGGCTTCGATGGGACATCTGCGCGATCTGCCGAAGAGCAAGATGGGCGTTGACATAGAGCACGGCTTCGAGCCGAAGTACATCCCGGTGAGGGATAAGAAAGAGCTTATCGACCAGCTGAAGAAGGATTCCAAGGCGGCGAAGACGGTCTACCTCGCGACCGACCCTGACCGCGAGGGCGAAGCCATATCGTGGCATCTCAAGGAGCTGCTTGACCTGCCGGACGAGAAGGCGCGCCGCGTCACCTTCAACGAGATAACCAAAAAGGTCGTCACCGAGAGCATCCAGCACCCGCGCGATATAGATCAGGATCTGGTCGACGCACAGCAGGCGCGCCGCATACTTGACCGCATCGTCGGCTACGAGCTGTCGCCGCTGCTGTGGAAGAAGGTCAAGAGCGGCTTGTCCGCAGGGCGTGTGCAGTCTGTTGCGACGCGCATGGTCGTTGACCGCGAGGAAGAGATAAAGAGCTTCGTCAGCGAGGAATACTGGCTGCTCGACGCGCATCTCAGCCGCGGCGAGGGCTGCGGCTTTACCGCCAGATTCTATGGCCGTGACGGGAAGAAGCAGGAGCTTCACAGCGAGGACGAGGTCAACGCGATAATCGACCTGACGAAGGGCAAGCCCTTTACCGTCGATTCCGTGAAGCGCGGCGAAAAGCAGCGCAGTCCCGCGCCCCCGTTCATCACCTCAACGCTGCAGCAGGAGGCTTCGCGCCGCCTCGGCATGACCCCGCGCCGCACGATGTCCATCGCACAGCAGCTCTATGAGGGCGTTGACATCACCGGCCGCGGCACGGTCGGCCTTATAACCTACATGAGAACCGACTCGCTCCGTCTCTCAGAAGAGGCGCTGGCAGCCGCGCGCGGCTATATAATCAACCGCTACGGCGAGGCGTACTACCCCGGCAAGCCGCGCCATTTTAAGACCAAGGCCGGCGCGCAGGACGCGCACGAGGCCATACGGCCTACCGATGTTGAGCTTACGCCGGAGCTTGTGCGCAAGGATCTGACGCAGGAGCAGTACCGGCTCTACCGCCTTATCTGGGGGCGCTTCACTGCCTGCCAGATGGCGAACGCCGTGTATGACAACGTCGCCGTCGACGTCGTCTCCGCCGGATGCAGCTTCCGCGCGACGTATTCCGAGATGAAATTCGCGGGCTATACCGCGGTATACGAGGAAGCGAAGGACGAGGAGAGCGCGGAGATATCCAATCCGCTCCCGTCTCTGAGCGAGGGTGAAGTTCTGACGCTGGAGAAGATGAGCTCCGACCAGCAGTTCACTCAGCCGCCCGCGAGATACACCGAGGCGACGCTGATACGCGCGATGGAGGAGAAGGGCATAGGCCGCCCCTCGACCTACGCGCCGACGATATCCACGATAACCTCCCATGATTACGTTATCAAGGAGGGGAAATACCTGCGCCCGACTCCGCTCGGAGAGGTCGTAACGGGCCTTATGAAGGAGCACTTTGCGGACATCGTCGATTTGAAGTTTACGAATCATATGGAGGCCGAGCTTGACGAGATCGAGAAGGGCAAGGCTGCGTGGCGCGATGTGCTGGCCGAGTTTTACGGCGATTTCAGCAAGGAGATGAGCGACGCGGAACAGGCCATGGACGGCGTGAAGCTCAAGGTGCCGGATGTCCTCAGCGACGAATACTGTGAGGTCTGCGGACGGCAGATGGTCGTGAAGAAGGGCAAGTTCGGATATTTCCTCGCCTGTCCCGGCTTCCCGGAGTGCACGTTCACAAAGCCGATCGTGATAGAAATGCCCGGCAAATGCCCGAAGTGCGGCGGCAAGATACTCAAGCGCACTTCGAAAAAGGGCTATGTGTTCTATGCCTGCGAGCGCGGCCCCGAATGCGGATTCATCACGTGGGACGTGCCGACGAAGGACTTCTGCCCCGCCTGCGGCAAGACAATGTTCAAGCGCAGCGGCCGCGGCGCGCTCAAGCCCTTCTGCATAAACGAAGCCTGCCCGAACTTCGTCCCGGAGGATCAGCGTGGCTATAAGAGAAAGGCCGCCGCGAAGAGCGGGGAAGAGCCTGCCGGCGAAGCGGCGGAAGCGGAAAAGAAGCCTGCCGCAAAGAAGGCCGCGGCGAAAAAGCCCGCCGCCAAGAAGACAACGGCAAAAAAGACAACGGCAAAAAAGACAACGGCGAAGAAAACCGCCGCAAAAGCAAAGGATAAGGAATAATATTAATGGAAACAGTCACCGTTTTGGGCGCCGGACTTGCCGGAAGCGAGTGCGCATGGCAGCTTGCGAAGCGCGGAATAAAGGTCAGGCTTATCGAGATGAAGCCGGAGAAATATACCCCCGCGCACAAGGCCGCGGGCTTTGCGGAGCTTGTCTGTTCGAATTCACTGCGCAGTGACGAGCTGAGCAATGCCGTCGGGCTTCTCAAGGCGGAGATGCGGAAGATGGGCTCGCTCATCATGGAGTCCGCGGACGCGAACCGCGTGGCCGCGGGCGGCGCGCTTGCCGTTGACCGTGAGGGCTTTTCGGAGTATATAACCCACGCGCTCAAGGAGCATGAGAACATTGAACTCATTACCGCCGAGGCGGATAAAATACCCGACGGCGAGGTCGTCATCGCAACCGGCCCCCTCAGCAGCGACGCGATAGCGGCGGAGATAGAAAAGCTCTGCCCGGACAGCGATCTGCACTTTTACGATGCCGTCGCCCCGATAGTAACGCTTGAGAGCGTCGATATGGATAACGCGTTCTTCGCCTCTCGCTATGACAAGGGCACGGCGGATTATGTAAACTGCCCGATGACGAAGGAGGAATATCTCGCCTTCGTGACCGAGCTTGTCAGCGCGAAGGAGGCCGAGGTGCACGGCTTTGATGACGGCGGGGTCTTCGAGGGCTGTATGCCGGTCGAGGTCATGGCGCGCCGCGGGGTGGACACTCTGCGCTACGGCCCGCTGAAGCCTGTCGGACTTATCGACCCGCGCACCGGACATGAAAATTACGCGGTCGTCCAGCTCCGGCGGGACAATGCCGACGGCACGATATACAACATGGTCGGCTTCCAGACTCACCTCACATGGGGCGAGCAGAAGCGCGTGTTCTCGATGATACCGGCGCTGAAAAACGCGGAGTTCGTGCGCTACGGCGTCATGCACCGCAATAC
>CAVCWF010000103.1:0-6906 GCA_963605945.1 Lachnospiraceae bacterium | reverse complement strand
CACCAGCAGCACGCCGAGCAGCGAGGACGCCAGCGTCACCGCCAGATTTGCCCGCACGGCGAGGTACATTTTCCGTCCCGTCTCCGCCACATGCGTGAGCGGCCCAAGCCCCTCGCGGCATACGACCGCCGCGATCTTGCTGTCCTCTCCCGGCGCTGCGGCGGATATCTTGAACCGCTCCACGTACGGCGGGAAATCGTAGCCGTCGGTTGCGATGTCAAAGGTCTTGGCGAGCATTTCGGGGTTGATGTTGAAGTCGCGTATCGCAAATATCGGGTGACGGTCGGAGCGGATAAGATTTATCAGTGCCTGCCGCACCTGAGGCAGCGGGGTGTACTTGACGTTGAAGATGCCGTAGAGCACGCCGTCTATGGCCAGCAGCACCGAAGTCTTGCCGACAAGCCTGTACGGCACACGCACATTCATAAGCCGCATCAGCTCCGTGCTGCCGCAGATGACGACGCTGCCGTCGATGATGCCCTTCATACCGCCGCCGGAGAGATACTCGAAGTTATCTATCCTGCATGTGGTACAGCCGTTATCCTCCATGAGCTTGCCGAACACCTCGCTGACGCTGCATCCCGCCGCGCAGATCATGCTCCCCGCAAAGGAGATTATGCGCTCCGGGTCACCGTCGGCAAAGATACGCACGTTTTCAAGCTCGACGCTGCCCTCCGGGAAGAGGTCGCGGTCGGTAACGATGAGGTTTTTGCTGCGGCCGATATCGCTCAGCCCCGACCAGCCCGCTATCGCCGCGCCGCTTGAGAAGATGCGCAGCGAACCGAGCAGGAACGGCAGCGCAAAGCACAGCAGCGCCGCAATGGGCACTCCGGGGGCGAAGATGGCCGAATAGATGAATATCAGATCGCCGAAGCTCTTCTTGACTGCGGCAACGATTATCGCCAGCAGCAGCGCCGCAAACATCAGCGGCAGCGCCGCCTTCTGGAATATCTCCTCGTCGGGCGCGGCCTCTTCCGTTCTGCGGACGAAGCCGGAGAACGGGCGCAGCGACTTCAGCAGCGTTATCTCATGCGCCTTGACGTCCATCTCGCCGGTCACGGTGTACGCGCGGCGGCCTATCGCCGGGACGCGCAGCGCCTTGCGCATCCCGCGGCAGCTTATCAGCGAGCTTGCGAGCGCGCCGACGAGCGAGAGCGTAGAGATGCAGCACAGCGAGACATGCGGGCTTGAGATATTGCCGAGCGAGACGACCAGCGCATCCGCCCCCGTGAGGAAGCAGGAGAATACCGCCAGCGTCTCCGCGCCGGGCTTGCCGCGCACGAGATTCATTATTCCCGTCGTCACGACGTCCAGCGCGAGCAGCGACACTGTCAGCTGCATTGCGAGCAGCGCCGCGGACGCGCACTTATAGTCCTTCAGCATACCGGGGACGGGCAGTCCCACGGTTATCCATATCATCACGACCAGCATTATGAGACTCACGCGCAGGCGCAGCCGCAGCGAATTTGTAAAGCTGGCATAATATTTCGACGCGTTGAGGGGGCTGACCTCCGGCCCAAGCTCTTCCGGTTCGTCCTCCATCGTCAGCGAGCTGCCCTTGCCGCCGCGCAGGCGATAGAGCAGGGTGGTTATGACGGAGAATATGTACTCCTTGAAGCTCGACGGGAAGAAGTCCTCCTTCTCCCTGAACTCCGATTCCGGGCGCTCATAGTCGATCTTCTCGGCATAATCGTCACCCAGATCGTAGTCGACAAAGCCCTCGGCGTATCCCTCGTCATCCGTGCGGTGCGCACCGGCGGGGTCGAACGCGTTGAAGCTGCCGAACTCATATGGCGAGCGCTCCTCAGGCGGCGGAACCGGCTCCGGTTCGGGCTGCGGCTCGTCGTACTTTGCAAAGTCAAACTCCGGTTCCTGCCAAGGCGTTGCCTCAGGCGGGGCATAGTCCGTCTCCGCCGGGGCGTCATCCTCGTATTCGTCCGCAGCCTCGTCAGCTTCGCCGTACTGCGGCTGGTACGCCGCCTCATACGCAGGCTCCTCCGGCTCGTACGCGTCGTCCTCGTATTCCTGCTCCGGTTCCGCCGCCTCATAGGCGCGGGCGCGGCGCTCATACTGATCCTCAGAGAGGTCATAGGCCGTCGCGGCGGCGGCAAACGCGTCGTCCGTGCGGCGGCGGCGCTTTGTGCGCGGCTTGCCCAGAGAGGCCTGATCAAGCTTATCCACGAGTTTGCGGAAGAATCCGCGCGGCGCTTCCTCTTCCGGCTCCTCAGCGGAGTCGGCTCCCGCATACGCGGAGACAAAGTCCGCGTCGTGCGGCAGGGGCGGCGCATAGTCATAATCGGCGCTCAGGTCAACGCTCTTCCCGTTGAACGACAGCTCCGTGTCCTTCTTTTTCCCGCCGAGGTTGAAGCGCGGGTCAAACTCTATTTCATCCGCATCCGTATCGGCGCTGGCCGTGAAGCTCTTCACGCCGCTGCCGGGGCGGTATATTCTAACGCCGTCCTCGTCCTCCGCGTCCGCCGCAGAGTCCGGGGAATAGACGCGTACGTCGTCCTCCGGTTCCGTGTCGAAGGAGAGATTAAACGCGTCAAAGTCCGGTTCCTCGCTCTCTACTACCTCGCGCGGGAACTCAAATTTCGGTTCGGCAGCTTCCGCGGCGTCTGCTTCCGGTTCGGGAAACGCCGCATCATCTTCGCCGCCGTATTCACGGAGTATGGCTTCGAGATCTATCTCTTCGTTCCAGTTATCCATCAAATCTATCCCTTACTGTATATGTAAACCCCAAAGTCGGGGAGAAAAAATCGGTGCTGTTCAGCCCATGCGCTGTCTGAGTATCTCGTACATGGTTATCGCGGCGGCGGCGCTGGCGTTAAGGGAGCTGACCTGTCCCTTCATCGGCAGGCTCACGATGAAATCGCAGCTCTCGGCCACGAGCCGCCCCATCCCGTCGCCCTCGGAGCCGATCACGAGCGCAAGCGCGCCGGTGAAATCGGTCGTCCAGAGGCCGTTCTGACCCCCGGCGGCAGTGCCGTATATCCAGAGTCCGTTGTCCTTGAGCGTCTTTATCGCGGCGGGCAGATTTGCGACGCGGGCGATGAGCATATGCTCCGCCGCGCCGGCGCTTGCCTTGTCCACTATCGCGGTCAGCCCCGCGGAGCGGCGCTTCGGTATCACGACTCCGTGCGCGCCGACGCACTCTGCGGTACGGATTATCGCGCCGAGGTTATGCGGGTCGCTTATCTCGTCGCACACGATGACGAACGGCGGCTCGCCGCGCTCTGCAGCGAGCGCCAGAATATCCTCGATAGAACAGTAATCGCGCACGGCGCACACGGCGATGACACCCTGATGTGCCTTGGTCTGGCTCATAAAGTCGAGCTTGCGCCTGTCGCTCTCCACAACGACTACGCCCTTCTCGCGCGCCTTGGACGCAATATGTCCCAGCGTCTTGTCCACATCGCCGCGGGCGATGAATATCTTGTCTATCGCGCGGCCTGCGCGCAGCGCCTCGATAACGGCGTTGCGGCCTTCAATAAGCTCATTTTTTATCTCGTTGTTATCTATCATCAGAAAAATCTCCGGTAAACATAATATGACAAGTCTCATAATAACACAATGGAGTGAAAACATAAAGATAATTTTTCGCCTTTAACAAAATTTTCATAGACTTGAGCCGAAAATAAGGGTATATTTATATATACTCAGCACACGGCGCATATTCTGCGCGCAAAACGCCCCAACATTCCCAAGGAGGAACCTTATATGAAAAAGCCCATGGACTATGTCTATCGCTTCTGCAATAAGCACCCGAACTTCGGCATCCCGAACCTGATGAAGTACATCGTCGGCGGAAACGTCGTGTTCTGGCTGCTGAGTCTTGTCAATCCAGTTTTGATGAGCTACCTGTCGTTCTCCCCTGCCGCTATCCTGCACGGGCAGGTCTGGCGGCTCATCAGCTTCATATTCTACCCCGTCAGCTTTGATTTCCTCGCCCTGTTCGCTTTCTATTTCTATTACCTCATCGGCAACACGCTGGAGCGCTACTGGGGTACGCCGCAGTTCACGATATTTTTCTTCTCCGGCGTCATTCTCTCCGAGATATTCGCCTTCATCGTCTACTTTGTCTCCGGCGTGAGCCTGAACATCACGGCGACGTACATCTATTTCTCGATGTTCTTCTCCTTTGCAACGCTCTACCCGGACATGACCATACTGCTGTTCTTCATCATTCCGGTCAAGATAAAGTGGCTCGCCTATGTCAACGCCGCGTTCTTCCTTATAAATATCTTCACTACCAGCTTCCCGCTCAACATGCTCCCCGTCGTGGCGCTGCTGAACTTTATGATATTCTGCGGCGGCGATCTGTTTCATGCGGCGAAGATACACAAGCCCAGCGCGAATACAGTGAACTTCCGGCGAGAGTCGCGGCGCATACGTCAGGAGCAGCGCGACAAGCTATACACGCATAAGTGTGCCGTGTGCGGCCGCACCGACACCGACTACCCCGATCTTGAGTTCCGCTACTGCTCAAAGTGCGCTGGGTACCACTGCTTCTGCCAAGATCACATAAATAACCACATTCACTTCACCGAGTGAGCAGCGTTCAAAAAATATCCGATAAATCTTCATAAAAACTGCTATCCCTCCCGAAGCCCGGATGGTATCATCTGAGCATCAGGAGGGATTTACCATGAAAAAAGCACTTTCCATCGCAGTATCCGCGGCAATGCTGTTCTCCCTCAGCGCCTGCGGCAGCAATGAAACCATTGCGGAAACCCCATCCCCGACGGCGACGGAGCTTCAGGCTTCAGTTGAGACCGCCGCTGTCGACTCCAGCATGTTCACCAAACGCGACAGCAGCACGGACTACGACGAGGCCGCCGCGCAGTACATTGATCTCGACGCGCAGACCGGTGACCTCACTCTCACCGAGGCCGGGGACTACGTGCTCAGCGGTACGCTGTCCGACGGCAGCGTCATAATAAACGCGCCTGAGGACGCGAAGCTGCACCTTATTCTCAACGGTGCGCACATCGCGAGTCAGAGCGCGTCGGCGCTGTACGTGATCAGCGCCGACAAGGTGTTCGTCACGCTAGCGGACGGCAGCGAAAACGGCATCAGCGCGGCGGGCGATTCCGCCGAGGACGACTACGCGAATGTAGACGCCGCGATATTCGCCCGCTGCGACATAAGCTTCAACGGCAGCGGCTCGCTCAGCGTCAGCAGTGCCAAGGGGCACGGCATCGTCAGTAAGGACGACCTTGTGTTCACCGGCGGCAGCTACATGATACAGGCCGCAAACCACGGCCTGTCCGGCAAGGACAGTATCCGAATCGCGGACGGCAGCTTTGTCGTCACCGCAGGTAAAAACTGTCTCGACTCCGACAATGACGAGGACAGTGACAAGGGCTTCATCTATATCGCCGGCGGCAGCTTTGACCTCTCCTCCGGCAACGACGCGTGCCACTGTTCGGGCGACTTTGACTTTCTCGCCGGAAGCATGGAGATCAGCGCCGCGGACGACGGAGTCCACAGCGACGCCGCACTGAGCGTCAGCGGCGGCAGCATCACCATCTCCCTGTGCTACGAAGGACTGGAGGGTGTCACCGTCGATATCAGCGGCGGAATGATCGACATCACCTCCTCCGACGACGGTATCAACGCCGCGAACGGCAGCAGCGACAGCGCACAGGATACCAATGACGGCGCGCCTGCAGATTTCGCCGGCGTGGCACCAGATATGAGCGGCGACCCGCCTGAGATGCCCACCGGAGACGGCGCTCCCGACATGAGCGGCGCGGATATGCAGCGCCCCGACGGCGGCACCCCGCCCGAAAAGCCCGACGGCAGTGTGGATATGAGCGGTGCGTCCGGGAGTATGCCGGAGGCTCCGTCCGATATGCCCGACGGAATGGGCGGCGGAGATGATCCGTTCGCCGCGGACAGCAGCTGTCTGGTCACGATAAGCGGCGGCACAGTGCGCATCAATGCGCAGGGCGACGGCATCGACTCCAACGGCGATCTTGTTATCAGCGGCGGCGAGGTCTATGTCTCCGGGCCGCGCAGCGGCGGCGACGGCGCACTGGACTATAACGGCAGCGGCACCATCAGCGGAGGCATCGTTGTGGCCTGCGATATGGGCGGCATGAGCCAGAATTTCAGCGACGGCAGCCAGTGCTCCGCTTTGATAAGCCTCAGCGGCAGCGGCGAGATAACGCTCACCGACGCGAGCGGGAATGTGCTGCTCAGCTGCACCCCCGCGGACGACTATTCCTGCATCGTCGTGAGCTGCCCGGAGCTTGTGGAGGGCAGTGAATATACCCTCAGCTACGGCAGCGCGTCCCAGAGCTTCACTCAGAGTGAAGCGCATATGGGCTACGCGTCGAGCGCCCCCGGCGGCTTCGGCGGCATGGGCGGTTTCGGCGGAGACGCAAACGGCAATATGGGCGGAGGCTTTGACAAGTCCCGCAGGCCGTGAGCGGCATGTGATTTACATAACGTAATTTACGTAATGTTATTTACATATTATAGTTTACATATTTCGCAGAAGAACGGGACGGCAGCTATGCCGTCCCGTAAGTTGTTTGTCCGGTGCACTCTTTCTTTTCTCCTCTGCTCTAATCTCCCCTCTGGCGACCCCTTCGGCGCTGACGCGCCACTTCCCCTAGCAGGGGCAGCGCTCCGCGGCAAAGATTTTGCACTGGCGCATTTGGCCGCTCCGCGCCCTTGGCGCCCCTTTTAGGGGAGCTGGCGGCTTGTAGCCGACTGAGGGGTCGCCGGTTGATAGAAAGTGCCAGTTGGGAAAAGAGAAGGTAATGTAAAGAAAACCTCTGTCATTCTCCCTAAAGGGGGCGGCAGATTAATGAATCGTGGTATGCCGCCGTCGCGAGACCTGTTCGCAAACTTAAGTGAGCATCCAAATCTTTGATTTGGCTAATGCGAACTTAC
>CAVCWF010000102.1:0-19549 GCA_963605945.1 Lachnospiraceae bacterium | reverse complement strand
TCAATGACTTTTGGAGCAAAGCAGCATTTTGATATTATCAAAATGCTCGGCGGATAAAGCTTGTCAAAAAAGTCCGTGTAAGACTTTTTTGACAAGCTGAAGTAACATCGGCAAGAATTTTCCTTGCCGATGTTACTTTTTCGTGCTATACTCTCTCCGCAAGCAAATAGGATCGGGATCTGTCTTGTTCATCGAAGGCAGTTAACAGGGAAATGGGAGTGAGATTCTCCCGCGAGGCCGTCACTGTGAAGCGGAGCCGCAGGCTCCCGAAGTCAGAAAACCTGCCCGGATGGGGCGTAAAACTGCGCCCTGTGTCGTACAAAGAACCGCGGAACCCGGTCAAATTGTGGGCATCGCGGGGGCTTCGGCCGCTGCGCTGTTCTCTCTTTTTCTTTGTGCGATTTCCGAAATATGAAAGGAGAGGATAATATGTCCAAAAAAACAAGAAACATAATTATTGCCGTGGCCGTATTGCTTGTTCTGGTCATCGGCGCATTCGTCGCGTACAAGAACCTCGCACCCCAGCCTGTCACCGGGGACAAGACCATCGTCTTTGAGGTGACTCATGTGGACGGTACGCAGAAGGATTTCACCATCAGTACGGATTCGGAGAATCTGCGCGGCGCTCTTGAGCAGGAGGGACTCATTTCCGGCGACGAGAGCGAGTACGGACTCTACGTGACTACCGTTGACGGTGAGACCGCGGACAGCAATCTCAACCAGTGGTGGTGCTTCACCAAGAACGGCGAGATGCTGATGACCGGCGTGGACGACACAATGATCGCTGACGGCGAGCATTATGAGACCTTCATCGACACATACTAAACTGAACGCAAAGGATATCAGCGTCCTCGCATTGATGGGGGCGCTGATGTTCGCGTTTCAGGTCGCGCTGTCCGGGATACCGAACGTGCATATCACGGCGGTGCTGATAATCCTGACCGCCGTGTTTTTCGGCTGGCGCTGCATGTATTCGATCGCGGTGTTCATAATGCTGGAGGGCTTCTTCTGGGGCTTTGCCCTGTGGTGGTTCTGCTACTGGTACCTCTGGCCGATACTCGGCATCGCGGCGGTGCTGATGCGGAAAAACGACTCGGCGCTCGTCTGGGCGATAGTCGCGGCGGTGCACGGGCTGTTATTCGGCGCGCTGTGCTCGATACCGTATCTGTTCATCGGCGGCTGGACGATGGCGCTGTCATATTGGGTCAGCGGCATCCCGTTCGACCTTATCCACTGCGGCGGCAACTTCGTGATGACGCTGGTGCTGTATAAGCCGCTGAAAGAGGGCATGGAGTACGCCCTGAATGGCAAGACCAAAAAACCGCTGCCGGAAGAGAAGCCGGAGACGTAAAAATATCCGCTCTGTTATCAGAGCGGATATTTGTTATTTGTTTTCGTTTTCGCCGCAGAAGCGGGCTTCGTCGTTCGACCAGCCGTGGTCAAGCAGCCAGTAGGAAAACTCGCCGACTTCCTCTTTCGCCTGACGCTCAAGCTTCAGCTTGGTCTCGTATGCGCGCAGCTCGCCCACCGTAAACGGCAGGTCAAGCTCGGCCGCGATCGGCAGCAGCACCGCCTCAACCAGTGGCTCGCGCAGTTCGAGACTGCCGGGGTAATACTCCTCCGCCAGACGCACTCTCTCGCGCAGTGCTTCGTCCTCGTCGTACCGCGCAAAGAACGCTATGACGTTTTCCTTTGCCATATGCTCAGATGATGAGCGGCTTGACGCTCTCCGGAGCCTTTTCGGGGTTGGCGGAGCAGCTCAGGACGAACTCGATGTTCTCCTGCGCGGAGAACTTGTCCAGCCACGCGATAAACGCGGCGAAGGACTCCTCGGACTTGTCCTCAACAAGCTTGAAGAAATTGTCTATATAAAAGTGGGTTATATCGTAGTTGCCGGCATGCATACCGCAGATAAAGCCCTTGAAGAATTCGTAAGTGCCGATGTCGTACGCAGATGCGTCGATGAGACGGGCCTGATAGGGAATATCATAGGTGAGCTTGCGCTCCTTTTCTATGCACACAACGTCACCGTCGCCGTTTGCGACCGCGCCGCGGACAAGCTCTACCAGCTTTTTGGTCTTGCCGGAACCCTTCAGCCCCATGATGATCTTAACCAAGTTGATCACGCTCCATTTCTATGTTGGTGATTATACCATACCATTTTTGTAGGTGTTATGCAATAGTCAAAAAATGAATGTGAGGTAAATTTTCTTGCCGCGCACCCCGCGGCGGAAAATCGTGCTTGCGTTTTGGCGAAAATAATAGTAAAACTAAAGCGCCGGAATAAGCCCTGACAGCGTCGGAAAGGAGAATGCCCATGAGCAGACAGGAAGCAGCGGAGCAATACTCGATAGCCCTCAAGGCAGGGCAGAAATGCCGCAAGGAATGCCTGATACAGGGGAAGTACCCCTATCCTCAGGTGCTCGACGAGATATTCGACGAGTCGATGGCCGCGGGCAGGGTGGAGCTCGGCACGATAAATATCCCTACCGAGCACATCGTCGGCACAAAGACCGGCGGCAGACAGAACGCCTTCGCGGCAAACTTCATGCCGCTGCTCGGCGATGGGACGGAATTCGCGCATAAGTGGATAAGCCTGTGCGAAGCAAACCTCAGCGACGAGGGCATCCGCGACCCGATACGCTGCTGCGAATACATGGGGCGCTTCTACGTGCAGGAGGGGAACAAGCGCGTCAGCGTGCTGAAAAGCTTCGGCGCGCCGAGCATCCCCGCCGTCGTCACGCGGATAATCCCCGCATGGTCGCAGGAGCACGAGGTCAGGCTGTACTATGAATTCATGCGCTTTTACCAGCTCAGCCGCCTGTACATCCTCTCGTTCAGCCGCCTCGGCTCGTATGTCAAGCTTCAGGCGGCACTCGGCTTCGACGCCGACCATGTCTGGAGCGAGGAGGAGCGGCGCAGCTTTTCCGCCGCGTATTACGCGTTCCGTGCCGCGCTTGAAAAATGCGAGGGCAGCCGCTTCCTAGAGACGATAGGGGACGCGCTGCTGATATTTCTTCAGATATTCAGCTTCGGCGAGCTGAAGGCCATGACGCAGACCGAGCTGGAGCGATCCATAACCGGCATCTGGCCGGAGGTCGAGGTGCAGACCAGACCCGCGCCCATCGCCGTCAACACCGAGAGCAGCGTCGAAGCGAAAGGCGTGCTGACAAAGCTTGTGGACAGCATCCGCCTGCCGAGCCATCTGAACGTCGCGTTCGTCAACGAGCTGCCGCCGGAGAAGAGCGCGTGGATAATGTCGCATGACCGCGGGCGCGAATATCTTGAGCGGCATATGCCGGACAAGGTCACGACGAAGGTGTATAACATTGATGCCGGGCACGACGCGGACGCGCTGATGGATGCCGCCGCGGCGGACGGCGCGCAGGTCATATTTGCGACGACCCCAAGGCTCATATCCGCCTGCCGCAAGGCGGCGGTGAAGCATCCGAACATAAAGATTCTCAACTGCTCCGTCTCGATGCCGTTCCCCGGCGTGCGGACTTATTACAGCCGTGTCTACGAGGGCAAATTCATCTCCGGCGCCGTCGCGGGCGCGATGACGAAAACCGGCCGCATAGGCTACATCGCAAGCAGCCCCATCTACGGCGTCCCGGCGGGAATAAACGCCTTTGCGCTCGGCGCGCTGCTTACAAATCCCGATATAAAAATATGCCTGCGCTGGTCGAGCGTGTCGGAGGATCCGATACGCGAGCTGAAGGCGCTGGGCGTGGATATGATCTCAAACCGCGACGTGCCGAGTCCGGAGCAGCCGCAGGACGCGTGGGGGCTGTGCCGCGTGGACGGCAGCGGTGCGCTGATTCCGATCGGCTCGCCGTTCTGGAACTGGGGCGAGATGTATGTGCATATAATCGAAAACATCCTCGGCGGCGGCTGGGATGAGCTGAGCTATAAAAACAGCGGCAAGGCCGTAAACTATTGGTGGGGCATGAACAGCGGCGTCATCGACGTCCGCGTGACGGAGAACTGCCCGGACAGCATGGCGGAGCTTGTGGACATCCTCAAGCGCGGCATCTCGTCGGGGCTTATCATGCCGTTTCACCGGAAGATAACCGCGCAGAGCGGCGCAGTGATAAACGACGGCACACGCTGGCTTTCTCCGGATGAGCTGCTGCATATGGATTGGCTGTGCAGCTGCGTGGAGGGGGGCATCCCCGGCTTCGATGAGCTGCTGCCGATGGCGCAGTCGCTGGTGCGGCTGCTGGGCGTGTACCGCGATTGGATAATCCCCGATAAGGGGGAGGTGCAGGTATGAAGCTGCTTTTGATATCCGACCATGAGAACAGCTTTCTCTGGGACTATTACGTGCCGGGGCGGCTGGACGGTATCGACCTCATCCTGTCCTGCGGGGATCTGAAGCCGGAATATCTGAGCTTCCTTGTGACAATGGGGCGCGCGCCGGTGCTGTATGTCTGCGGCAATCACGACGGGCGCTATGAAAAGACTCCGCCAGAGGGCTGCGACTGTATCGAGGACAAGCTCGTGACCGTAAAGGGGCTGCGCATCCTCGGCATGGGCGGCTGCCCTGTGTATAACCGTGGGCCGCATCAGTATACCGAGCGGCAGATGGAACGCCGTCTGCGCAAGGCCGGGCGGCAGATCGCCAAGGCAGGCGGCGTTGATATCCTGCTCAGCCACGCTCCCGCCGCGGGCTGGGGCGACGCGGACGATTTCGCGCACAGGGGCTTTGAGTGCTTCAACGATTTTCTGGACAAATACCGGCCGAAATATCATGTTCACGGCCATGTGCACATGAACTACGGTTCGAACATTCCCCGCACGCTTCAGCGCGGAGAAACCACTGTCATAAATGCTTGGGATAAGTATATTCTTGAGATTTGATTCGGGAGGCCTGAAAAATGAAAAAGATCGCGATAGTAACAGGCGGCAGCGGCGGCATTGGCCGCTGCACCGCGGCCGCGCTGCGTGACGCGGGCTGCACGGTATATGAGCTGTCCCGCCGCGAGAAACCGGCGGACGGCATCGTACATATCACCGCCGATGTGACGGACGAGACGCAGGTTCGCGCCGCGATAGACGAGGTCATCGGCCGCGAGGGGCGGATAGACATTCTGGTCAACAACGCCGGCTTCGGCATATCCGGAGCGGCGGAGCTGACCGATACGAAGGACTCTCACGCCCAGCTGGAGCTGAACGTGTTCGGCACCGACAATGTCACACGCGCGGTGCTGCCGCATATGCGCGCGCAGGGCGGCGGGCGCGTCGTGTGTATGAGCAGCATTGCGGGCATAGTGCCGATTCCGTTCCAGCTCTGGTACTCCGTGAGCAAGGCCGCGATAATTGCCTATGTGCTGGCGCTTCAGAACGAGGTGAAGCCGTTCAACATAAGCGTCTGCGCGATAATGCCCGGCGACATCGCCTCCGGCTTTACCGATGCGCGCAAGAAGTCCGGCGCGGGGGACGATGTGTACGCCGGGCGCATCGAGCGCTCCGTTGCTGTCATGGAGCACGACGAGCGCACGGGTATGAGCCCGGAGTTCGCGGGCAAATTCGTCGCAAAATACGCGCTGAAAAAGAACTCTCGGCCGCTCGTCGCCATGGGTGCGGCCTACAAGGGCGCGGCGGCGCTGGTGAAGCTGCTGCCGCGGCAGACGTCGAACTGGCTCGTCGGCAAGATTTATGCAAAATAAAATACCAATCCCGCTCGGAAGCTTCCGAGCGGGATTGGTTTATAAGTGTCGAATTATTTGTTGAGAATTTCCATGAACTCCTCGCCGGTAATAGTCTCGCGGCTGTACAGGAAGTCGGCCAGCTCGTCGAGTTTGGCGCGGTTCTCCTTGAGGATGCCGATGGCCTTTTCGTGCTGGCGCGTGACAAGGTCGATGACCAGTGCGTCTATCTTCGCCTGAGTATCCGGCGAGCAGGCGAGGGACGTGTCGCCGCCGAGGTACTGGTTGTTTACGGTTTCGAGCGCGACCATGTCGAACTCATCGCTCATGCCGTAGCGGGTCAGCATGGCGCGGGCAAGCTTCGTAGCCTGCTCGATATCATTCGAGGCGCCGGTGGTGATGGAGCCGAACACGACCTCCTCCGCGGCGCGGCCGCCGGTGAGAGTGGCGATCTTGTTCTCCAGCTCCTCCTTGTTCATGAGGTAGTGGTTGCCCTCCTCGACCTGCATCGTGTAGCCCAGTGCGCCTGAAGTGCGGGGGATGATGGTGATCTTCTGCACGGGGGCGGAGTTGGTCTGCTTCGCGGCGACAAGTGCGTGACCGATCTCGTGGTAAGCGACGATGCGCTTCTCGGCATCGGTGAGGATGGCGTTCTTCTTCTGGTAGCCCGCGATGACGACCTCGATGCTCTCCTCTAGATCGGACTGCGTGACGAACTTGCGCCCGTCGCGCACGGCGCGCAGCGCGGCCTCATTGACGATGTTCGCAAGCTCTGCGCCGGATGCACCGGATGCCATGCGCGCGACGGTGTTGAAATCTACGTTCTCCGCGAGCTTGACTTTCTTCGCGTGAACCTTGAGTATCTCCTCGCGGCCCTTGAGGTCGGGCAGCTCGACGGGGACGCGCCGGTCGAAGCGGCCGGGGCGGGTCAGCGCCGGGTCGAGGGATTCAGGGCGGTTGGTGGCGGCGAGGATGATGACGCCGGAGTTGTCGTCAAAGCCGTCCATCTCGGTGAGCAGCTGGTTGAGCGTCTGCTCGCGCTCGTCGTTGCCGCCGTACTGCCCGCCGCTGCGCTTTTGTCCTATTGCGTCTATCTCGTCGATAAACACGATGCAGGGAGCCTTCTCCTTTGCCTGATTGAACAGATCGCGCACCTTGGACGCGCCCATGCCGACAAACATCTCAACGAATTCCGAGCCGGACATCGAGAAGAACGGCACGTTCGACTCGCCCGCGACGGCCTTTGCCAGCATGGTTTTACCGGTTCCCGGAGGGCCGACGAGCAGGATGCCCTTCGGCATCGAGGCGCCTATCTCCTCATACTTGCTCGGGTCGTGCAGGTAGTTGACTATTTCCTGAAGATTTTCCTTGGCCTCGTCCTCACCCGCAACGTCGGCAAAGCGGATGCCCTGCGTGGACTGGACGTAGACCTTGGCGTTGGATTTGCCCATGCCGAACATCATGGAGTTGCTGCCGCCGGCATTGCTCATCATCTTTTTATACATGTACTGGCCGAGGCCGACAAAGATGACTATCGGCAGCACCCATGTCAGCAGGAAGCTGAGAAACGGCGAGGTCTGCTCGATTATCTCCTGCGAGAACTCCGCGCCCGACTCGTGCAGACGCGCGACAAGGCCGTCGTCGTCCATGCGGCCGGTCTTGTAGTAATTACCGTCGGTGTCAGTGAAGATTATCTGGTTGGTTTCGATCTCGACTTCTTTGATATTCTTCTCTTCGGTCATGGTCATAAAGGTGCCGTAGTCGACCTCCTTGACCTGCCGCTCCGCCATCCAAGGCACGGCGATGAAGTTGAACAGCAGCAGCACCATCAGGGCTATGGTGTAATAGTATATCAGCGGTTTTTTCGGGGGCTTTACCTCTTTCATATGCGTCCTCCGTTTAAGAATATTTTTAAAGGATTATAGCGGGAAAGGCTCCGAAAGTCAATGACTTCAGGTGCTTTGAGCGGGCAAACGCGCAAATTTTACAAACGCGTAAAAAACTCCGCCGGGGCTGCACAGCTCCGGCGGAGAAAATTATATATCCTGTTATCCGATAGTTTTGTTTACGAAGTCAACAAGTCCCTCTTCGACCTCGTCGCGCAGCTCAAGCTCGTTGTGGATCTCGTGCCGGTAGCCGCTGTACGCCTTGACGCTGACCTTGTTGCCGCTCTCGGCAAGGAGGTTCGCCACATGGTACAGCCCCTCGCCGTAGTTGCCGCAGGGGTCCTGATCGCCGGAGATGAGGTACACCGGCACCCCGGACGGCACCTTCTCCGCCCATTCCGGGCTCTCGATGAAGTGGTACAGCTCGACGAGATCCCACACCAGCTCCAGCGTCGTGTCGAAGGTATTGAACGGATCGCCCGCGTGGTCGGCGACGATGTCCGGGTTCACGGCGATCCAGTCCGCGGGGCCGTTCGGGTTCTCAATGCGGTCGGTCATGCCGAGGAACACCTTCCCGAACCACTCGCCGGAGGGCTGATACGGGTCGGCGGCGACGGCGGCGCGGATGTCCGGGTCGTTGTATTCTATCTCACAGCCCTTGAACTGGCTGACCAGCCCGCAGAGCATGAGTCCGGCGAGGTCATCGCCGTAGAGCGCGGCGTAGGCGCGGCCGAGCATCGAGCCCCAGCTGTGCCCGAATACGAAGAACGGGAGGTCGGGGTACGCCATGCGCGCAATGTCGTGCAGGTACTTTTCGTCCCGCAGATAGGTCATGTAGCCGCCGGAGTGCGGGTCGCCGAGGGTGCCGCCGTCGAAGCCGGTCTTGCCGTGGCCGATGTGGTCGTCGGCGTAGACGACGAAGCCCGCGGCCTGAAACTTGCTTATCATGTGCAGGTAGCGGCGCGAATGTTCGCCGAAGCCGTGAATGAGCTGTATCACGGCGCGCGGCTTGCCGAGCGGGGTGTACGCCCAAGCCTTGATGGTGTCCCTGCCGTTGGCGGACGGGAAATTGATTTCTCGAATGGACATTGTTGTTCCTCCTTGTTGTGATGTTTTCCGGTTGATGTAAAACCATTATAACATAAGGAACATGAGGAATAAAGGCTTTTCTATGGAATAAGGCCGCTGTGTGCCGATTACTCCAAGTACTCTACATATATGGAGGGAATGGTGAGAGAATCACCGAGAACTGTGGTGTATGTGTAAAGGCCGCCGTACGTGCCATAGAAGGTGATTTTGTCATCTTCAAGTATACGCGAGCCGCTCCCGTAGTTGTCAACGTATATATAAACTACATCGCCGTAGCTGCCGGACGTGGCGACCCTGTAAGTTGAATAATAGAGAGATGATGTGGCTTCGTAGCAGACCTGAACAACCGTGCCGGAGAATTTCACATATTCGTCCATATATGCATCCGGAGTTCTGGACAACTCCTTATATGATATACTGCGGCAGCTTTCCTTGTACAGCTCTTTCAGTTCCTCGTCGCTGAGGGTGAAGCTTTCCGTTTGAACGATTGCGCCGCAAACGGTGCAGAGTTTTACGCGTGTTCCGTCGGCGTACTTCGTGGGCATTTCAGCGATTATCCAGTCGCTCGGCATGTGTGCCGTTTTGCTGATTTCACGGCTGACTTCAGCTCCGCAAACAGTGCAGACACCCGTTTCCTCGCCGCTCTCGGTGCATGTTGAAGCCTTTAAAGTGACCCATTCGTCTACCGTATGCCCAAGCGGCTCCCCGTCCGTTTTGCCGCAGACGGAGCAGATCTTTGCCTCCGTGCAGGTGGCGCCCGACCAACTGTGACCGAGCGCTTTGCCGTCCGTTTCTCCGCAGCGGGAGCAGGTCATCGGCGTTTCACAGTCCGCATCGATCCATTTATGACCGAGCGCGCTGCCCTGCGTAGTGCCGCATCGGCGGCAGATGCCGGCTTCGGTGCATGTCGCTTCGCTGAAGTCATGCCCAAGGGCAGAGCCGTTGGTTTTGCCGCATTTGGTGCATGTGGCGGCAGTGGTGCATGTTGCGGGAGAAAAATTATGTTTTGCACAGCATCCGCACATAATAACGGCGAGCATAAGGGCGAAGAAGATCGCGGCAGGTTTTTTCATATAATCCCTCTTTCTGTAAATTTTGGAATCTATATGAAAAAGTATAGTCGTTTTAACGACCATAGTCAAGATAAAGATCACCTTATAGAATTATTTCGGCAGGTGATTTTATGATTTCGTATGAACCGTTTTGGGAGACGCTGCGCGGGTCGAACAACTCGACGTATTCACTCATAAATAAGCATCATTTATCCAGCTCCACAATAGATAAGCTGCGGAAAAACAAGCCGCTGAATACGACCACGATAAATGACCTGTGCAGGATACTTGACTGCCCGGTAGAATCGATCATGGTGTATGTCCCGTCGGATAAGGATCAGATATTATAAAAAACAGCCCGAACCAAGCGGTTCGGGCTGTTTTGGTACGAAATTATCAGTCGGTCACGTAGGGCAGGAGGGCGATCTGACGCGCTCTCTTTATGGCCTCAGTGAGTTCACGCTGATGCATGGCGCAAACACCGGTAGTACGGCGAGGCAGGATCTTGCTGCGCTCGGACATATAGCGGCGGAGCTTTGCGGTGTCCTTATAGTCGATGGACGTGGCCTTATCGACGCAGAACTGGCAAACTTTTCTGCGCTTACGATTCTTGGGGTTGTTCTTATCGAAAGCCAAAGCTGTATCCTCCTATCAAAAATTTTAGAACGGCAGCTCGCCGTCGCCGTCGTCAAGCTCGGAAAATGCGGAGGGAGCGGAATTCACGCTTCTCGGCGCGTCGTATCCGGAGCTGGGGCGGCTGTAACTGTTGGAGTAGCTGTCGCTGCGGGAATCGCCGCTGTCGCGGCGCTTGCTCTCGCCGAAGTACATGTTGTCAACAACGACCTCCGCGCTGCGGCGCTTGCCGCCGTCGCGGTCGGTCCAGTCGCGGATCTGCAGGCGGCCGGAAACGACTGCCATGCTGCCCTTGGTGAAATACTTGTTGACAAATTCGGCGGTCTGACGCCATGCAACGCAGTCGATGAAATCGGTCTGCTTCTCTCCGCCGTCGCGGCCGCCGAAATCGCGGTCAACAGCGAGGGTGAAGGATGCCACAGGCGTCTGGGACTGGGTGTACCTGAGTTCGGGATCCCGTGTCAGGCGGCCCATAATAACAATGTGATTAAGCATCGATGCGCTCCTTACTCTGCACGCAGGGTGATCAGGCGACGCAGAATGCCGTCAGTGATACCGAGAATACGATCCAGCTCGGCCGGGAACTCAGCGCCGCTGGTGAACTTCATCAGCACATAGTAGCCCTCGGTGATATAGTTGATCTCATAAGCGAGCTTGCGCTTGCCCATTTCCTCCAACTCATCAAGAGTACCATTTGCTTCAACAAGTGCCTTGAACTTCTCAACAACAGCCGCGGTCTCTTCCTCGGTGAAGTTGGGATTGATGATGTACATTACTTCGTACTTTTCGCTTGCTTTTGCCATGGTTGCACCTCCTTTTGGTCTTTTGGCCCCCACTCATATGGGAGCAAGGATAGCCCGCCCATACTGACAGGCCATATAATTATACCGGATTTTCCTGTTTTGTCAAGGATTTTTTGCGGATTTGAGGGAAAATTCCGCATCCTTGCGCAAAGCGGCGCGGGATGCTATATTATACACGAAAGAGGGTGCGGGGATGGACAAAAAGGTGACCGGATTTATCATCCGGCGGGAGAGAATGCGGCGCGACTGGAGTCAGGACGGGCTGTGCCGCGGGATATGCGCGGCGTCGTACCTGTCGAAGATCGAGCAGGGGCGCGTCGAGGCGTCGGAGGACATTCTGCGGCTTCTCTACGAGCGGCTTGAGCTGCCGTGGTACGGCGGCGAGGAAACGCTGCCCGCGCTCTGTGAGCGCATCGACGAGCTGTACGAGCTTGCCTACTCCGGCGAGTTTGAGCTGCTGAGCGAAAAAATATCTGCCCTCGCCCCGGAAAAAGCCGCGCTGCTGCAAAGCCCCGCTGCCCCGGACATTGCGATTCTGGAGGCGGCGTCGGACTGGCGCGGCGGCGCGGGTGCCGATGTCGACGCGGGAATGGAGCAATATCTCTCGCCGCGCGGACTTGCGCTGCTGCGGCTGATGCAGGATCGGGACGCGGAGGCCGCCGCGATCTGCCCCTCGGCGCTGTGCAGCTACTGGGCTGGCGTCACGCAGTATGAGAGCGGGCGGAGCTACACCGCCGCTGTTGAGAATCTCCAGCGCGCCTACTCGCTGGCTGCCGGAGAGGGGAGGGCGCGGCTGATGATGCTGAGCCGGGCATACATCGGAAACTGCTACTGCAATCAGCTTGACGTTGAGAACATGGAGGCGCATTACACCGTGGCGGAGCGGCTGGCCACGGCGCTGCATGACGCGGAGATGCTGACCACCATCCGCTATAACCGCGCCGCGACCGCGCTTGAGACGGGCGACTATGAGAGTGCGTACAAATATTTCTCGGCGCTCGAAGAGCCGACCGCGATGGCACTGCACAAGCTGGCGATATGCTGCGAGAAGCTGGGGCGGAAGGATGAGGCGTTCTCCGCACTCGACAGGGCGGATGCGGTGGGGGACACGCATATGCCGGCGGGGCTTGCCGAGGAGATGCTGTCCCTCGTGCGCAGACGGCTTGAAAACCCGGATTATCTGCGCGATGCGGACTACGGTGCCGCGCTGCTCGACTGCTTCGGCCGCTGCCGCCGCGAGATGCCGATAGGCTACGCCGCGTTCCATCTGCCGTGGGTGCTGGAATGGTACGCCGCGACGCGGCAATACAAGCTCGCATATGAACTGATGAACGAGTTTCCTATAAAACTGAAAATAAGATGATTAAACCCGCTCGCTATAAGAAAACTTTCTCATAACAAGCGGGTTTATTATATCTTAACCTCGTGATAGCATATATGCGAGGTGAGAAGATTGAAAAAGACTCTGTGGACAAAAAACTTTACCCTTGTGACCGCAGCCAGCGCGCTCGGCGCGGTGGGCGGTATTGCGGGCGGCTTCGCACTGTCGTTTCTGGTGTTCGACGAAACGGGCAGTACGCTGGCCTCGGCGCTGATCCTTGCGATACAGCTCGTGCCGTTTTTCGTGCTGCCGCTGTTTCTCGCGCCGGTCATGGATCGCCTGCCGCGCAAACCCTTTCTGGTTGCGGGCGACTTGATAGACGGCGTGCTCTATGCGCTGATGGGGCTGTACCTGCTGAAATTCGAGTTCTCCTACGCGGCGTATCTCGGCTATTCGCTGCTGCTGGCCTGCCTTGAGAGCTTCGACGAGCTGGCCTTCCAGAGCATCTACCCGAAGCTCATCCCCGACGGCATGGAGCAGCAGGGCTACGCCGTGTCGACGACGCTGTATCCGATACTGCGTGCCCTGATGCTGCCGCTGGCGGGCGTCCTGCTCGATGCGGTGGGCGCGGCGTGGATACTCATCGGGCAGGGCGGCCTGTCGCTGCTGGCAGCGCTCATCGAGAGCAATATCGACATCACCGAGCACCGGCGGGAGAGCGGGGAGAAGCTGTTCACCCTGCGCCAGTGGCGCGCGGACATAAAGGAAGCGGCGGAATACCTGAAAAACGACCGCGGCGTGACCGGGATATTCTCGTACATGGCAGTGACGAACGGCGTTTCGAGCGGGTATTCGTCGATACTCGTTGCGTTCTTCCGGACGTTTCCGGGCTTCACGGCGGCGATGTATTCGCTGTTTTCGGTGTTCGAATTTGCGGGGCGGACGCTCGGCGGTGCGGTGCAGTACAAGCTGAAGATCGCCAAGGAGAAAAAATTCGGCTTCGCGTTTCTGGTGTACCAGATATATGAGACGATGGACATGTGCCTGCTGTGGCTGCCGTATCCGCTGATGCTGGCAAACCGCGCGATCGTCGGCTTCCTCGGCGCGAACAGCGCGACGATGCGTCAGGCCGCGATGCAGACATACATACCTGAGGAGCTGCGCGCGAGGCTGAACGCGTTTCAGAACATGCTCGTCACCGCGGCGAGCGGGCTGTTCGCACTCATCATCGGGGCGCTCGGCGAGGTGCTGGACTACCGGCTGTGCGTGACCATCTGCGGGGCGACGGCGTTTATCGCGGCGTGGCTGCTGGTGTGGCGGCGGCGCGCGGACGTGCGGAAAATTTTTGAGAAGTGAAAAGCATAAATTTGGGGCGGCTCTGTTTACACGGAGCCGCCTTGAATGTTATTATATATTAAATTAAAACAGGAGGCTCGATATGATAAGCCTTTGCAATGACTGGGAATTTACACAGGAATGGACGGACGGCTTTGCGCGCGGCGACGGCGGCGCGGAGCGCGTGTGCCTGCCGCATAATCCGCATGAGCTGCCGCTGCACTACTGCGGCCCGGAGGACTATGAGGCTGTCTGCGGCTACCGTCAGCGCCTGTTCATCACCAAGAGCAGCCGCGGCAAGCGCCTGTTCCTGCGATTCGACGGCGCGGCGCACCATGCGTGGGTCTACGTCAACGGCGCGCTCGCCGCGGAACACAGTTGCGGCTACACGGCGTTCAGGGTCGAGATAACGGAGCTTGTGGAGTACGGCGCGGAGAACCTCATCGCCGTGAAGCTCGACAGCCATGAGGATCCCGCTCTGCCGCCGTTTGGCTTCGTGATAGATTACCTGACCTATTCGGGACTTTACCGCGAGGTGTGGCTGGACATCCGGGACGAAAACTATATAGAGGACGTCTTTGTCCGCACCGAGGGCAGCACCGCCATCGTCAGATACACCGTTTCCGGCGCGAACCGGAACGCGAAGCTGCGCATCCTCGACGGGGAGCGCATTATGGCAGAGACGGCCGGCACGGGCGAGGTCTGCGCCATAGACGTGCCCGGCGCGGAGAAATGGGATATCGGCAGCACGAAGCTCTATACCTGCGAGGTCGCGCTGGAGACGGGCGACATGCAGCGCGTGAAGTTCGGCTTCCGTGACATTGAGTTTCGCGCGGACGGCTTCTATCTCAACGGACGCCGCGTGTTCATGCGCGGCCTGAACCGGCACCAGAGCTATCCGTATATGGGCTATGCCGCGCCCGAATCGCTCCAGCGCGAGGATGCGCGGATACTGAAGGAGGAGCTGTGCTGCAATGCCGTGCGCACCTCGCACTATCCGCAGAGCCAATATTTCATCGACGAGTGCGACCGGCTCGGCCTGCTGGTGTTCACGGAGCTGCCCGGCTGGCAGCATATCGGGGACGAAAAGTGGAAGGAGCAGGCCTGCGAGAACCTGCGCGAGATGATTTTGCAGTACCGCAATCATCCCAGCATCGTGCTCTGGGGCGTGAGAATAAACGAGAGCGTGGACGACGACGCGTTCTACGCGCGCACGAACGCCATCGCTCATGAGCTTGATCCCTCGCGGCCGACTTCGGGCGTACGCTATATCCAGAAAAGCAGCCTGCTTGAGGACGTGTATTCGTATAACGACTTCTCCCACACCGGCGATAACCCCGGTGTGAAGCCGAAGAAGACCGTCACGCCGGATATGAATAAGGCGCTGATCGTCTCGGAGCACAACGGGCACATGTTCCCCACCAAGAGCTATGACACGTGGCAGCGCCGTCAGGAGCACGCGCTGCGCCATGCGCGCGTGCAGAACGACGCGGCGGCGGACGGAGAGCACGCGGGCTGCTTCGGCTGGTGCATGTTTGATTACCAGACGCACAAGGACTTCGGCTCCGGCGACAGGATATGCTATCACGGCGTGATGGACGCGTTCAGAAATCCCAAGACCGCCGCCGCGGTCTACGCAAGTCAGGGAGATGCGCGGCCGGTGCTGGAGCTGGGCTGCACGATGGATATCGGCGATTACCCCGCCGGCCAGCCCGGCGCGATATACGCCTTCACGAATGCCGACGAGGTGCGGCTGTATAAAAACGGCGACTATGTCGCAAGCTTCGCGGCCAAGGGCTGGAGCGGCCTGCCGCATGGCCCCGTGCTCATCGACGACACCATCGGCGAGCTTCTGGAGTCGAAGGAGGGCTTCACCGGCGCGAAGGAGCGTATGCTGCATAAGTGCCTTGTCTCGGCGGGGAAGTACGGCCTTGCCAACATGCCGCTGGCGGACAAACTGCGTATGCTCGCCTGTATGCTGAGATATAAGCTCAGCTTTGACGACGGCGTGGCGCTGTACGGCAAATACGTCGGCAACTGGGGCGGCGCGGCGACGCAGTGGCGCTTCGAGGGCTGGAAGGACGGCGCGAAGACCTGCGAGCACACCTGCACTCCGGGCAAGCGGCTGCATCTGGAGGTCACACCGAGCACCCTGCATCTGGCCGAGCGGCAGAGCTGGGACGCGGCGGCGGTGCGAATAAGAATTGCCGACGAGCAGGGGAACACGGCAAGCTACGCCCAGCTCCCCGTGACGCTGAAGCTTGGCGGGGATGCGGAGCTTGTCGGCCCCGCGGTCGTAACCGCCGAGGGCGGCATGTGCGGCACGTACGTAAAGACCATTGGGAAACGCGGCCATGCGCGGCTCGTGATATCCGCGCCGCAGACGGAGTCTGTGACGCTTGAATTTGAAATAGACAGGGAGAACGATATATGAAAGCGATAGTAACGGTCATAGGCAAGGACAGAGTCGGCATAATCGCGTCGGTCTGCGCGCTGATGGCGAGCCACAACGTCAACATACTGGATATCAGCCAGACGATAATGCAGGAGTATTTCACGATGATAATGCTCGTGGATGTCTCGGCCTGCGAGGTGTCGTTTTCGGAGCTGGCGGATCAGCTTGAGCGCGCCGGGACGGAGCAGAGTCTCTCCATCCGCATCCAGCGCGAGGACATCTTCAACGCCATGCACAGGATCTGAGAGGTGCGCCGTGCTGAATCGCAATGACATTCTTGAAACCATAAACATGATAGATCAGCAGCACCTCGATATCCGCACCATAACGATGGGAATATCGCTGCTGTCCTGCGCGGATCCCGACCCGAAGGCCGCCTGCCGGAAGATATACGACAAGATCACGCGCTGCGCCGAAAAGCTTGTCACAACGGGCGAGGAGATAGAGCGGGAGTTCGGCATTCCGATAGTCAATAAGCGCATCTCCGTGACGCCGATGGCGCTCGTCGCCGCCGCGTCGGAGACGGAGGATTACGTCCCCTTTGCCGCCGCGCTCGACGCTGCCGCAAAGACCACGGGCGTGAACTTCATCGGCGGCTTCTCGGCGCTGGTGCAGAAGGGCATGACCGAGGCGGACAGAAAGCTGATAGCCGCCATACCGGAGGCGCTGGCGACGACGGAGCTTGTCTGCTCGTCGGTGAACGTCGGCTCCACCAAGGCCGGGATAAACATGGACGCAGTAGCGCTCATGGGAAAGACGGTCAAGCGCACTGCGGAGCTGACCGCTGCGAACGGCGGCTTCGGCTGCGCAAAGCTCGTCGTGTTCTGCAACGCCGTGGAGGATAACCCCTTCATGGCGGGCGCGTTCCACGGCGTGGGCGAGCCGGAGAAGGTCATAAATGTCGGCGTGTCCGGGCCGGGCGTCGTGCATCACGCGCTCAAGGCCGTCAAGGGGCAGCCCTTCGACGTCGTGGCCGAGACGGTGAAGAAAACGGCGTTCCGCATCACGCGCATGGGGCAGCTCGTCGCGCAGGAGGCGAGCCGCCGGCTCGACACGCCCTTCGGCATCGTCGATCTGTCGCTCGCGCCGACGCCCGCCGTCGGCGACTCCGTCGCGCGCATCCTTGAGGAAATGGGGCTTGAGGTCTGCGGCACCCACGGCACAACCGCGGCGCTTGCGCTCCTCAACGACGCCGTGAAAAAGGGCGGCGTGATGGCGTCCTCGTCCGTCGGCGGCCTTTCCGGCGCGTTCATCCCCGTCAGCGAGGACGAGGGCATGATCGCCGCCGCGGCCTCCGGCGCGCTGACGATAGATAAGCTTGAAGCCATGACCTGCGTGTGCTCGGTCGGGCTTGATATGATAGCCGTCCCCGGCGATACGAGCGCCGAGACGATATCCGCGATAATCGCGGACGAGGCGGCGATAGGCATGGTCAACAGCAAGACCACCGCCGTGCGCCTCATCCCCGCGCCGGGCTGCAAGGTGGGCGATACGGTGGAGTTCGGCGGGCTGCTCGGCTCCGCCCCGGTGCAGCGGGTGCACCCGTTCTCAAGCGCGGAATTCGTGGCTCGTGGCGGGCGGATACCCGCGCCGATGCAGAGCCTTAAAAACTGAAAATACAGGAGGGAACACATGAAGCTGGACTACATGATCGAGCTTAAGGGCGGCTTCCGGATTCACGGCAGCGAGGAGCTGCGCCCCGGCTGCGTACGGATAAGACCCGTGCTGCCTGAGGGCAGGGTGAAGGCCGTTACGGCGCGCGTGAATATCCCGATGGCGGAGGACGAGCGCTTTTTCGTCAACGGCTACCAGACGTGGACGTATTGCCCGGAGCAGGGTAAGCGCGGCTTCACGCGCGGCATGGGGAAGCTGCCGAAATTCGTCATCGACAAATTCGGCATAGACCGCTACGGCGACTATTTCTTCGTCGACTATCCGCAGACCCCCGGCGTCATGCACGGCGAGAGCTACTGCTATTTCCGCCGCGGCGGGAATTACCGGCTCATCGCGTCCCTCGACGAGCGCGCGGGCTATACCCTGCTGCGCTATGACAGCCGCTGCGGCGTGCTGACCATATCGCGCGACTGCGAAGGCATCCGCTGCGGCGGGGAGTTCCCGGCGCTGGAGCTTTACTATGCCGAGGGCGGCGAGGACGCGGTGTTCGACGGCTGGTTTGCGGCGATGGGCGTGAAAAACCGCGGCGCGAAGCGGCTGTGCGGCTATTCGAGCTGGTATAACCGCTATCAGAATATCGACGCCGAGAGCATTACGGGTGATCTTGCGGGCTGCGCGGAGCATATGCTGCCCGGCGACCTGTTCCAGATAGACGACGGGTGGGAGCCTGCCGTCGGCGATTGGCTGGGGACGGACGCGAAAAAGTTCCCGAACGGGCTTAAAGGCACGGTCGGGGACATCCATGGCCGCGGCTTCCTCGCGGGGCTTTGGCTCGCGCCCTTCGTGTGCCAGAAGGATTCAAAGATATTCCGCGAGCACCCGGACTGGCTCCTGCTGCACGACGGCAAGCCGTGGTACTGCGGCAGCAACTGGGGCGGCTTCTACGCGCTGGATATCGACAACGCGGAGTTTGTGCGCTATCTTGAGCAGACCTTCAGCCTTGTGCTGGATGACTGGGGCTTCGACCTTGTGAAGCTCGACTTCCTCTATGCCGCCGCGCCCTTCGGCGATGCGCGCGAGAGCCGCGCCGGGCGCATGACGCGCGCAATGGAGCTGCTGCGCCGCCTCTGCGGGGATAAGCTCATCCTCGGCTGCGGCGTACCGCTGATGCCGTCGTTCGGGCTTGTGGACTACTGCCGCATAAGCTGCGACGTTGGGCTTGACTGGGACAACAGTCTCATCATGCGCCATACGAACCGCGAGCGCGTCTCGACCCGGCAGGCCATCGGCAACAGCATCTCACGCCGCCAGCTTAACGGCCGCGCCTTCGGGAACGACCCGGACGTGTTCTTCCTCCGCGAGAGCAATATCCGCCTGAGCGAGACGGATAAATATAAGCTCACGGTCGTCAACAGCCTGTTCGGCACGCTGTTCCTAACCTCGGACAACATGGGCGAATACGGCGGCGAGGCCGCAGCGCTGTATGAGCGGCTGCGTACGCTTTCGGAGCGGGCGGAGAATATACGTGTTGACACCGATAACGGCCTTACCGTATACTACGACTTGGACGGCACCGAGCAGGTGCTGGAGATAGAATAATAGAACGGGGAGAAAAGATATGATAGGCACCGGGCGTAGTATCAGTTGACAAGGGAAAACACGGTTTTGGCGGGCAGAAATGCGCCCATACTTCTTCAAAGTCCTTGACAA
>CAVCWF010000101.1:0-3706 GCA_963605945.1 Lachnospiraceae bacterium | reverse complement strand
GCCGCGATATTCTCGCCCGAAGCTCCGCTATGCTCTCGCCCATAGTGTTGTCGCACAGGGAGACAAGGCACAACTCCGCGGTCGTCTTAGGGCTGGTGCTCTCGCGCATGGACGCGGTGTACTTCTGCACGGTCTCCATCGCGCAGATTATCTCCTCGGTCGTCATGCGGCCCGAGAGTTCGCCGAGTGTCGCATCGTCATAGCCGCCGGATATAAGGCTGCGCGCGCCCTTGGGGGCAACGTGCGTCATAAGCGTGTCGCGCAGCAGACCGGACAGCTCCGTCAGGAGCGTGGCTGGGTCCTTGCCGTCCATCCACATGGAGTTGAAGTCCCGCAGCGTTTTGTCTGTATCGTGGTCAAGTATGCCGCTCATAAGCTGCGCCGTGCGCCGGTTGCCGGCAAGCCCCATTGCGCTGTAAACAGCTTCAAGGTCTATCGTCTCGCTGGCCGAGCACTGGTCAAGCAGGCTCAGCGCGTCGCGCACGCCGCCGTCGGCAAGCCGGGCGATAAGCTCCGCCGCCTCATGGCTGAGCTTGAAACTTTCCTGCTTTGCGATGTATTCAAGGTACTCGGCAATGTCCGGAGTATCGATACGGCGGAAGCTGTGCCGCTGGCAGCGTGAGAGTATCGTCGCCGGGACCTTCTGCAGCTCCGTCGTCGCAAGGATGAACATCAGATGCTCAGGCGGCTCCTCGAGAATTTTCAGCAGCGCATTGAACGCCGAGGCCGACAGCATATGGACTTCGTCGATAATATACACTCTCTTGCGTACAGAGGCCGGAGTGAATACCGCTTCCTCCCTGAGTGCGCGTACATTGTCAACGCCGTTGTTGGACGCCGCGTCGAGCTCCACAACATCGAGCACCGAGCCGTCGCTTATCCCGCGGCAGGCGGGGCACACTCCGCAGGGGTTGCCGTCCACCGGATGCTCGCAGTTGACGGCCTTGGCGAGGATCCTCGCACAGGTCGTCTTGCCGGTGCCGCGCGTGCCGATGAAGAGATAGGCATGGGAAAGCCTGCCCGTCCTGACCTGATTTTTCAGCGTCTCGGTAATATGCTGCTGCCCGACGACCTGATCAAAGGTCTGCGGACGCCACTTGCGATACAGAGCCTGATACATGCTCCCCCCACCTCTCCGGCACATAATGCAGTTATGGCTCTTGACAAGACTGCACACCCGACATCGAACAATGAACTATGTCCGTTACCCCGGCAGCCGGCTCGGACCCGGCAAACTCGCGGCACACGAAAAGCACCGCTTAATGCTGCTCGGTTCCCCGCCTGACATGGTTCGCGGGTTTCCGTTGCGCGAGACCGGATCTTCAACGCTGCTTACCGGAGTCAGACGACACAGAACATATCCTCAATCGGGAATTCGCCCCTGCTGTAGCGGATTGCAGGTTACAGGGCACCGCTGGCTCCCCGACTAGTGCAGCCTTGTCAAAAGCCACGGTCATACTATACTACAAAACTGAAATTTAATCAATCAAAATTTTTCCTTTACAAACGAAAAAAATGTGTTATAATGTATGAGCTGTCAGTTGAGAGTTGATCATGCAATTTAATATGGGGGCGTAGCTCAGTTGGGAGAGCGTACGGTTCGCATCCGTAAGGTCAAGGGTTCGAATCCCTCCGTCTCCACCAAAACCTCGTCTTATTGACGAGGTTTTTTTAATAGTATCCTTCCGCAGCGGCTCCGCCGGGATTTTCCGCGCGGCGCCGAACTTAAACGCAAAGGGTGATTGACTTATGATACACGGCTTCATAAAGGCCTGCGCTCTGTCTCCGTCGCTTCGCGTGGCGGACTGCGCGTACAATACGGAAACCACAATAGCGGCCATGCGCCGCGCCGACGGCGAGGGTGTACAGCTCGCCGTGTTTCCCGAACTGGGGCTTACGGGCTACACATGCAGCGATCTGTTCCTGCAGCAGCCGCTTCAGCGCGCCGCGGAAGCATCTCTGAGGGAGATAATCGCGGCCAGCGCAGAGCTTGAGCTGGTGTCCGTCGTCGGGCTGCCCGTTACGGTGGACGGCAAGCTCTACAACTGCGCGGCGGTGGTGCAGGGCGGGCAGCTGCTCGGCCTTGTCCCCAAGACATTTCTGCCGAACTACGGCGAGTTCTACGAGCTGCGCCATTATAATCCCGCGCCCGACGCACTGTTCACGATACGCTTCGCCGGGGCGGACGTGCCCTTCGGCACGAAGCTTCTGTTCCGCTGTGCGGAGATGCCGGAATTCACTCTCGGCGTGGAGCTTTGCGAGGATCTTTGGGCGGCGCTGCCCCCCAGCACACATCACGCGCTCGCCGGGGCGACGGTCATCGCCAATCTCTCCGCGAGCGACGAGACGGTCGGCAAGGCCGAATACCGCCGCGCGCTCGTGAGCCAGCAGTCGGCGCGCCTCCTGTGCGCGTACATCTATGCCGACGCCGGGCACGGCGAATCCACCACCGACATGAGCTTTGCCGCACACGATCTCATCTGCGAAAACGGCTCCCTGCTCGCCGAGTCGAAGCCCTTCGGCGAGGCTTACGCCTGCACCGAACTTGACCTAGGCCGCATGATGTCCGAGCGCTGCCGCAACACCACGTTCAGAACCGAGACCGTGGGATACACGGTCGTCGAGTTCCACATGCCTTTGCGTGAGGTCAGATTGACGCGGTACATCTCCCCCGCCCCCTTTGTCCCTGCGGACATGGCCGCGAGAGCGGAGCGCTGTGCGCTGATTCTGAATATTCAGGCCGACGGGCTTGTGAAGCGGCTTGAGCACGCGCGTGCGAAAACCGCCGTCATCGGTATATCCGGCGGGCTTGACAGCTGCCTTGCGCTGCTGGTAGCCGTGCGGGCGATGAAGCGGCTCAGCCGCCCTGCGTCCGACGTGCTGGCTGTCACGATGCCCTGCTTCGGCACAACGAAGCGCACGCGCTCGAACGCGGAAATTCTCTGCAATGAGCTGGGCGTCAGCTTCCGTGAGGTACGCATCGCCAACACCGTTCTGAGCCACTTTGACGATATCGGTCAGGACCCGAACACGCTCGACGTGACCTATGAAAATTGTCAGGCTCGCGTCCGTACGCTGGAGCTGATGGATATAGCAAACCTCACCGGCGGCCTCGTCGTCGGCACGGGCGACCTGAGTGAGCTTGCACTCGGCTGGGCGACCTACAACGGCGACCATATGAGCATGTACGGTGTGAACGCCGGAGTGCCGAAAACGCTGGTGCGCCACATTGTGCAGTATGAAGCGGACACGGCGGAGAGCGCCGCTCTGCGCGAGGTGCTGGTCGACATACTGGACACTCCCGTCAGCCCGGAGCTGCTGCCCGCGGCGGATAACGGCGAGATTGCGCAGAAGACCGAAGACCTCGTCGGTCCCTACGAGCTGCACGACTTCTATCTGTACTATGTTCTCCGCTTCGGCTTCGGCCCGGCGAAGATATACCGGCTTGCGAAGGCCGCCCTCGGCGGCAAGTATAGCGAGGCGGAGCTGCTGAAGTGGCTGAAGAATTTCTACCGCCGCTTCTTCATGCAGCAGTTCAAGCGCAGCTGCCTGCCCGACGGCCCCAAGGTCGGTTCCGTAACGCTCTCGCCGCGCGGCGACTGGCGTATGCCGAGCGATGCCTGCGCCGCTGTCTGGCAGAAGGAACTGGAAGAGCTGTAAATATTGCGAAAAATAACAGGGCGGCCTAGGCCGCCCTGTTATTACA
>CAVCWF010000100.1:0-18739 GCA_963605945.1 Lachnospiraceae bacterium | reverse complement strand
ACGGCTTTTTATGTACCCGGATGCGGTTATCCTCGTGCGCGGGTCGAAGCACACGAAGTCGCCGACCTCAACACCGAGCGCGCGGGTTTCCTCGGCGGACTTGACGTCCTCGTCCAGTACAAGCTCGGTCGTGTCGAAACTGCGCTTGGTGTCGGCGAAGCTGCCGTTTACATGGATGGAGGCGTTGCAGAGCTGGAGCGTACCCTCGATGACCGCGCCGCCGCGGGTGTACAGCCGCGCGTTCTCAGTCTCGCAGTTCGCGGCGCACAGCCCGCCGAGATTCGTCAGGCGGAGGCGGCCGTTGCTCTTTATCTCGGCCACCATTCCGCCGAGCGTGTCGGTGTGCGCCTCGAGCAGCAGCGCGTCGGCAGCATTCTCGCCGCCGAGGTCAATGAGTACGCCGCCCTTTTCAGTGATGCCTGCGGTGTAGCCGAGGGCTTCAAACTGAGCCTTTACCCATTCTGCGGCCTTCGCGGTGAAGCCGGTGGGGCTGTCGATGTCAAGCAGTTCTACGGTTTTTGAGGCCGCGTAATCGGAATAAGTTCTGTCCATAAGTTATGATCTTCTTTCTTTATATTTACAGCTTATACTTGAAAAAACCGTAATTTCTGATTATTATAATTTATAGCTCAGAAAAAATCAAGGAGGAGAAAGCCATGGCCGCACATACCGATCCAAAGCTTCAGAGACAGGTTATCTATTCAATCTATGTCCGCAGCCATACGCCGGAGGGAACCTTCCGCGCGGTGATTCCCGATCTTGACCGCATCAAGGCGCTGGGGACGGATATTATCTGGTTCATGCCCATTCATCCCATCGGGGTGGAGGGGAAGAAAGGCAGTCTCGGCTGCCCATATGCGAATCGCGATTACCGCGAGGTGAACCCCGCGTACGGCACGATGGAGGATTTCCGCGCCCTCGTGGACGAGATACACGCGCGCGGCATGAAATGCATGATAGACGTGGTCTATAACCACACCTCGCCGGATTCCACGCTGTTCCGGGAGCATCCGGAGTGGTTCTACTACGGCGCGGACGGGCGTCCGGGCAACAAAATCGGTGACTGGGCGGACGTTATCGATCTCGACTACGGTAAACGCGGGCTGTGGGATTATCAGATAGAGTCGCTTGTGATGTGGGCTGGGATAGTCGACGGCTTCCGCTGTGATGTGGCGTCGTTCGTGCCGCTGGAGTTCTGGCTGGAGGCGCGCGCCGCGGTCGAAAAGGTCAATCCGGACTGCATATGGCTCGCGGAGACCGTGCATCGGGGCTTCGGCTGCTTTGTGCGCAGGCAGGGGATATATTCCGCGCTGGACTATGACGAGTTTGAAGCCTTCGACATCGAATATGAGTACGACGTGCGCGAAGCATTTGACAAATATCTGCGCGGGGAGGCAGCGCTGAGCTACTATCTCGATATGCTGAATTTCCAAGAGGCCATATATCCCGCAAATTACAACAAACTACGCTTCCTTGAGAACCACGACCAGCCGCGCATATGCTCGTCCGTGGAGCGGGAGTGCGATCTCGTGAACTACACGGCGTTCCTGTATTTCCTCAAGGGCACGACCCTGATATACGCCGGGCAGGAGTTTGAGAACAGCCATCTGCCGAGCCTGTTTGAGCGGGAGCCGATCGACCGCGATACGGGGCGCGATATCAGCGCGCTTCTGGCGCGGCTGCATGGGATAAAGCGCCGCTTCGGCTGCGCGGACTACTTCGTCGCTTCGGCGGATGACGAGCACAATATCGCCGTGCTCGAACGCGGCGGGGACGGCAAGCGCTTCTTCGGCGTGTTCAGCCTGCGCTCCGAGTGCGCGGAGCTAAAGATCGAGGCGCCGGACGGCGAATACGAGAACCTTATAGACGGCGCGCATGTCACGGTAAAGGATGGCCGCATAAAATCCGATGGCCGGCCGATCATATTTGAAGCGTAAATAGGTAATGTGAAAATGAACCACCCGGCGGGTTTATCCCGCCGGGTGGTTTTGATCATAAGGTACACCGGGATTCATTGCTGCCGTTCTTGGCTCCCTCTGACGAGGGAGCTGTCAGCGAAGCTGACTGAGGGAGAGATAGTCAGTCGAGCGGAAAAGTCAACGTGAAATACAAACGTCGTCTCTCCCTCCGTCAAAACCTTCGGTTTTGCCACCTCCCTCGTCAGAGGGAGGCAAGCGCTCCGGCAGGTGTCCAGTGGGGCGTTTAAATGCCGAAACTCAGTTTGTGTCCACGTCTGATGAGTCTGACAGCCGATGGACAGATTTCCTTGCCGCGGCGTCTATGTGCTCACAGACTCCGGCAAAATTGCGGTCAATGTCCGTGTTGCAAATCCGGAGCACGGTCAAATTCATAGCTTCCAATTCCCCGGTGCGGACGGAATCCCGTTCTGCCTGCTGCGGAGTGTAATGCTCGCTGCCGTCAAGCTCGATGACCAGTCCTGCCCTTGCACAGTAAAAATCCGCTATGTAATTGCCGATGGCCTTTTGCCGCTGAAAGCGTATGGGATAGCTCCTGAGAAAATTATACCACAGATTTCTTTCCCAAGGCGTCATATTCTGCCTCAGTGCTTTGGCGAGAGGGATATTTGACTTGTTGTAAGCTTTCATCTGCTATCATCCCTCTGTCAAAAGGTCTTGGCTTAAGCCTTTTTCTGTTTCGCCAGCGCTTTCTCCATAAAGCGCTCGGCGTAGATGATGCAGCGCTGATGACGGCCTTCGCCGATCAGCTCCCCGTCCGCGTAGGCTTTCACCTCGAAGGTCAGCATACGGCGGTCGATCTCGACCAGTGTGCTCTCCGCGCGGATGTGCGCGCCGATCGGGGAAGCCGCAACGTGCGAGACCTCAAGGCGCGTGCCGACGGTGCTCTGCCCCTCTTCGAGATAGGGCTGCACCAGCTCTCTGGACGCCTTCTCCATCAGCGCTATCATGCTGGGCGTCGAAAAGACCTCAAGCGCGCCGCTGCCGACCGCGGCGGCGGTGTTCTCATAGACTACTACCGTTTCGGCAGCGCCCTTTATACCAAGCTCCATAGAATTTAGCTCCTTTTACTTGATGTATTTTTTCATAACCTCCGCGATGCGCTTCACGCCCTCGACAATCCTGTCGTCGGGCATGTTGGAATAGTTCATGCGCAGGCAGTGGAAGTTATCACCGTTGGGGAAGAAGCCGTCACCGGGGACGAACGCGACGTTGAGCGCCAGCGCATCCGCCGCCATGTCGCGGGTGTTGACGTACTCCGGCATCTCGACCCATGTGAACAGGCCGCCTTCGGGGCGGGTGAACTTGGCTTCCTTCGGGAAGTATTCGTCCATGGTCGAGATCATCAGGTCGCAGCGGTGACGGTATGTATCGCGGATCTTCTGGACATGCGCGTCGAGATCGAACATGTCGAGGTACTTGGAGACGACCATCATGGAGATGGTGGCGGTCTGAAGCACGGCGGCCTGCGCGATGAGCGTCATTTTATCGAATATGTCGGAACTGCAGCATATCCAGCCGAGACGGTAGCCGGGGGCGAGGATCTTGGAGAAGGTGCCGAGGTAGATAACGAGATCCTTGGTGTCCATCGTCTTGAGCGCAGGCAGGAACTCGCCCTTGAAGCGCAGCTCGCCGTAGGGGTTATCCTCGATAACGGGAACCTCGTATTTGTTCACGACCTCCATGAAGGCCTTGCGGCGCTCAAGAGACCATGTGCGTCCGCTGGGGTTCTGGAAATCGGGAATGACATAGATCATCTTCACGTTTTCGGTGGTGGCGAGGATGCGGTCAAGCTCCTCCATTATCATGCCGCCGTCGTCGGTCGGAACCTCGACAAACTTCGGCTGACATGGCTTGAACGCGCTGATAGCGCCGAGGTAGGACGGGCTTTCCATCACGACCACGTCGCCGGGGTTCAGGAAGAGACGCGCGCAGTAGTCCAGACCCTGCTGGCTGCCCGCTGTTATCATTATGTGATCTGCGTCGGTGTGGATGCCGTTTTTTGCGGCGAGGCGATCGGCGATCTGCTTTCTCAGGGGCAGGTAGCCCTCGGTGGGGCCGTACTGAAGCGCGGCGCGGCCATTCTCGCGCAGGACGGCGGCGGTGGCGGTGTTGACATCGTCAACCGGGAAAAGCTCCGGCGCGGGCATACCGCCGGCAAAGGAGATGACCTCCGGACGGGCGGTGAGCTTGAGCAGCTCGCGTACATCCGAGGCTTTCATTTCATTCATTCTGTCTGCATATTTAACCATTTTTCTGCCTCCTTTATGATATTACACTTTTTTACGGTATATTTACATTAGCATAAAACAGCGGTTTAGTAAATACCCGAAGCCGCGAAAAAGCCTGGTATTTCTGACATTGTTTTGTCAAGCGCCGCCGCGCGGCTCAGCCCATGTATTTCAGCACCGCGACCTGCGGTTCGGAATCGTGGTCAATAATTATGCTGTTGGTTTGATAATAATGTATCATTTCGGGCGCCTCAAAGTAGTCCGTGAAAGCGTCGATATGCTCAAGCCGCCGCGCGCCGCGATTGCCGTCGCGGTAGTGCATGGGGATGATGACCTTCGGGAAGACCTCTTCCGTCAGCCGCCACGATTCCTGCGCGGGAAGTCCGGTGCAGCTGCCGGCGGTTATCATCAGCGCGTCCGCGCCGAATATGCGTCCAATCTCACCGCTGTGGAGCTGGGTGCCGACGTCGCCCATGTGGACGACCTTCAGCCCGTCGACCTCAAGAATGTGTATCAGGCACATGCCGCGCATGATGCCGCATACGCTGTCGTGCGATACCTTAAGCGAGCTTATCTCGAACGGGCAGTCCGACTCCGGACGTCCGGACAGAGTGACGGCCTCGCGGCAGTTGTGGCCGTAATGCTCGTGGCTTATAAGCAGCTTATCGGCCTTGAGCTTCAGCTTTGGATAGCCTGCGGTGTAATCGGCGTTGTACGGATCAATGACGACGGTGTATCCGTCATGCTCTATGGAAAAGCAGGCGTGGCCATGCCATGTTATTTTCATCTTGCAGTCTCCTAGCATCGGTTGACAAGGGCAGATACGGTTTTGGCGGGCAGAAATGCGCCCATACTTCTTCAAAGCCCTTGACAACTGATACTAAATTTAACAATTTAAATTAGAAATATAAAATATATAATAGTACAGCGCGCGGCGCATTTCAAGCCCCGGCGCAAAATTTTCGCCGTGCTTGCAAGAACTGCGGGAAACGGATATAATAATCCTATAATCTGAATTTCGGAGGAGCGGCATGAGCAACTCTTTGATAAACGAAAAGTCCCCCTATCTGCTTCAGCACGCGGAGAACCCCGTGAACTGGTTCCCGTGGGGCGCGGCGGCCTTTGAGAAGGCGCGGCGGGAGGACAAGCCGGTGTTTTTGAGCATCGGGTATTCGACCTGCCACTGGTGCCATGTGATGGCGCACGAGTCGTTCGAGGATCCGCAGGTCGCGGAGGTGCTGAACCGGTACTTCGTCGCCGTAAAGGTGGACAGGGAGGAGAGGCCGGATGTGGACGCGGTGTATATCCGCGTGTGTCAGGCGCTCACCGGCGGCGCGGGCTGGCCACTGACGATCATAATGACGCCGGAGCAGCAGCCGTTCTTTGCGGGGACGTATCTGCCGAAGAACGGCGCCGGCGGGCGGATCGGGCTTTTGCAGCTGCTGCGCGCCGTGGCCGGAAAATGGAGCGGCAGCCGGGAAGAATTACTGCGCGCCGGGCGCGACGTTACGGCGGCGCTTCGCGCAATGCCGCGGACGAAACCCGCGCCGCTGAATGAGGAGCTGCTGAAAAAGGCCGCGGGGCAGCTCGCCGCGAGCTATGACGCCGAATACGGCGGCTTCGGCAGTGCGCCGAAGTTCCCCTCGGCGCATGACCTGATATTCCTGCAGCGCTACGCCTATTATACCGGAGACAAGGCCGCGAAGGAAGAGCTTGAAAATACGCTGCGGCAGATGTACAAGGGCGGCATATATGACCATTTCGGCGGCGGCTTCGCGCGGTATTCGACCGACCGCGAGTGGCTTGCGCCGCATTTTGAAAAGACTCTGTATGACAACGCGATGCTTGCGCTGTGCTATACCGAGGCGTGGCAGAACAGCCGCATGGCGCTGTACCGTCAGGTCGCGGAGGCGACGCTGGACTACTGCCTGCGCGAGCTGCGCGCGGACAGCGGCGGATTCTACTGCGGGCAGGACGCGGACAGCGGCGGCGAGGAGGGCGCGCATTATCTCTTCACCCCGGCCGAGGTCAAAAAGCTGCTCGGCGAGGACGACGGGCGGCACTTCTGCGAGTGCTATGACATCACCGACGAGGGCAACTTCCACGGGAAGAGCATCCCGAATCTGCTGCTGAACACGCGCTGGAGCTTCGTCCCCGAAGGCTACGCAGAGTTCCGCGAGCGCCTGCGCGATTACCGCGCGGAGCGGACGCCGCTGGCAGCGGACACCAAGCTTCTGGCCTCGTGGAACGGCCTGATGCTCATGGCGCTCTCTCGCGCGGCGCGCGTGTTCGACAGCAGCCGGTATCTCGCCGCTGCTGAACGGCTGGCGGAGTTCATGCGCTCTGGCTTCGGCCTCGGCGCGGATATGCGCGCCTGCGCATACGGCGGGGAGTTCCGCTTCCCCGCACAGCTTGATGATTACGCGTTCAGCGCGCTGGGCTTCCTTGAGCTGTACCGCGCGTGCTTCGACCCGGCGCATATAATTTCCGCCGCGAAGCAGGCGGAGCAGATAACCGCGCGCTTTGCCGCGCCAGGCGGCGGATTTTACCGCACCGCGCGGGACGCGGAGCAGCTGATAACGCGGCCGATGGAGGTGTTCGACGGCGCGATGCCGTCCGGCAACAGCGCGGCGGCACAGCTTTTTGTGAGTCTGGCGCGGCTGACCGGCGAGGAGCGCTGGTGCGCCGCGGCGGAGAAGCAGCTGGAGTTCATGACCGGATACGGCGCGGAGCAGCCCGCGGGGATGGCCTTTGCGCTGTGCGCGATGATGGAGCTTGTCTACCCGGCGAAGGAGCTTGTGTGCGCGGCGGCGGACGAGGAAGAGCCCGCCATGCTCGCGGCGGTGCGCGCGAAGTACGCGCCGGAGCTTGAGGTGCTGCTGAAAACCCCGTCCTCGGCGGAGACACTCGCGGTGGCCGCGCCATTCACGGCGGACTGCGCGCCGCGCGGCAGAAAGGCGCAGTTTTATATCTGCACCGGCGGCCAATGCAGCCTGCCGGTGACGGAATGAAAAACCACAGGCATCACGTTTTTGTCGTGATGCCTGTGGTTTTTACTATATCGCTCAGTCAACAAGAGCTTCCATCTCGTCGACAAGCTCGCCGAAGAGCTGGAGCGCGGAGTTGACGGGGGCGGGGCTGCTCATGTCCACGCCCGCTATCTTCAGCAGGCTGATAGGATCGGTGCTGCTGCCGCCGGAGAGGAACTTTTTGTAGTCCGCGACCGCGGGCGCGCCCTCGGCCAGAATACGGTTCGCAATGGCGACTGCGGCGGAGAAGCCGGTTGCGTACTGGAACACGTAGTAATTGTAGAAGAAGTGCGGGATGCGCGCCCACTCAAGCGCGATGCCGTCGTCGGAGACCATGTCGGGGCCGAAGTAGAGCTTGTTCAGCTCGTGATACTTCGCGCAGAGCGCATCGGCGGTCAGCGCCTCACCGCGCTCGGACATGCGGCCCATCTCAAGCTCGAATTCCGCAAACATCGTCTGGCGGTACACGGTGCCCTTGAACTGATCCATGAAGTGGTTGATGAGGTACGCGCGCTCCTTCTTGTCGGTGGTCTTGCCGAGCAGATAACGCATAAGCAGGACTTCGTTGCAGGTGGAGGCGACCTCGGCGACGAAGATCACGTAGTCGTTGGTGCAGGTGGGCTGATACTTGGTGCTGTGGTAGCTGTGCAGCGCGTGACCCATCTCGTGTGCGAGGGTGAACATGCTGTCAAGGGTGTCCTTGTGGTTGAGGAGCACGTAGGGGTGCGGCTGGGAGTTGCCGGAGGAGTATGCGCCGCCGCGCTTGCCGACGTTCTCGTAAACGTCGATCCAGCGGTTGTTGAAGCCTTCCTTCAGAAGCTCTACATAGTCGTCGCCCAGAACATGGAGCGCGTCGAGCACGGTAGCCTTCGCGTCCTCATAGCTGATCTTCTCCGCGGCGTCGGCGACGATCGGGGTGTACACGTCGTACATGTGCAGCTCGTCCACGCCGAGCAGCTTTTTGCGCAGGGCGACGTACTTGTACATCTTGTCCATGTTTGCGTGGACGGCGTCGATAAGGTTCAGGTAGACCTCGACGGGAACCTCAGTGGCGTCGAGAGACGCGGCGAGGGTGGTCTCATATTTGCGCGCGCCGGCGAAGAAGCGGAGCTGCTTGAACTGCGCGTCCAGCGTGGCGGCGATGGTGTTCTTGTACTCGCCGAGGCGGTTGTAGTAGGTCTCAAACGCGTTGCGGCGAAGCACACGGTCGCTGCTCTCAAGCAGGGGGACGAAGGAGCCGTTGGTGAGCTGATGCTTCACGCCGTCCTTGTCCTCAACTTCGGGGAAGCGCAGTTCCGCGTTGCGGAATACGCTGCCGATGCTCTCCGGGGAGTCTGCCATCTCTCCCGCGGCGGCCAGCAGAGTCTCCTCTGCGGGGGTGAGGATGTGCGCGGCGCGGCGGCGGATCTGGTACAGACTGCGGCGGTAGGTCTCCAGCTCCGGCTGAACGGTGTAGAACAGGTTCAGCGTGTCCTCAGGAATGGCCATTATCTCGGAGGTGCGGTACGCGGCGGCGCTTGCGATGGCAACGTAGGTGCTCATGGCCTTGCCGCGCATGTCCTGATAGTAGTTGTCGCCGGTGTCCTGATCGCCCTTGCAGCTTGCATAGCCGTAGAGACGGCTCAGGCGGGTGCTTATCTCGTCGTCAAGGCGGAAGGACTCAAGCAGCGTTTCGGCGCTCTCGCCGAGCTTGCCCTGAAAAGCCGCGATGCGCGTGGGCATTTCCTTGAGCGCTTCATACTCGGCAAACCATGCCTCGTCGCTCTCGAACATGTCCTTGAGGTTCCAAGTGAATTCCTCAGGGACTTCACTGCGCTTGGGGATAACGTTCTGTGCCATATAAATAAACCTCGATTCCTATTATAATAATAAAACATTATAGCATATATATCTTAGATTGCAAATACAGCATTTTCACGAATATATCGGACGAATATAATACCGAGTTTTATCCGCTCGAAAGAACCGATGATGCTCTTGGAAAAACTTTTGTTACGTACTATGCCCATATTACTGACCTTGATTCGCAATATGGTGTGACAGTAAACGGCAGCAAGATAGTATTGAAAGATTAATTGCTCCGGCGCAATCACAATATAATCCGGAAAATGAAGCCGAATTAAATCCACAACGCGAACCGCCGTACACAACAGTGTATGGAGGTTTTCGTTTGCCGCTATATTGCCCATAAGGTGCAGAGGCTTTATCCCGCGCTGGAATCGCCCTGCAAAAATGCGCCGTTCACGAATATATATAATATATCATATATCAGCAATCGGAGATCGTGAAAGGAGAGCTTATGGAGATATATGTTGTACGCGGCGGAGACAGCCTTTACGGCATCGCCCGCCGGTACGGAACGGACGCGGCGGAGCTGGCGCGGATAAACCAGCTCAACGACCCCGCGCGGCTCGTGCCGGGCATGGCGCTGCTTGTTCCGGGCGGCGGCACGGCGGACAGACGCGCGATAGAGGTCAACGCCTACGCCTACCCCGCCATATCTGACGCGGTTATGGCGGAGACCATGCCGTACCTGACGTTTTTCTGCCCGTTCTGTTATCAGGCGGATGCGGCGGGCGGACTGCTGCCGATAGAGGACGCGCGGATGATCGCGGCGGCCTACGCGGACAATGCAGCGCCGCTGCTGACCGTGACCAATCTCGGCCGCTCCGGCGGTTTCTCCGGCGAGATCGCCCATGCGCTGTTCACGGATAAGGCCGCGCAGGACGCGCTGTTCGAGAACATCTTCTCCGTGCTGCGCATGAAGAACTACTATGGCGTGAACTTCAACATCGAATACGTCTACCCCTACGACCGCGACAGTTACAGCCAGTTTCTCCGCCGCGCCGCCGATGAGCTGCACCCGCGCGGCTACTTCCTCAGCACCGCCATTGCCCCGAAGGAGAGCGCCGAGCAGGAGGGGCTGCTGTACACCGCGCACGACTACGCCGCCCACGGCAGGTACGCCGACCGCGTGATAATAATGACCTACGAATGGGGCTACACGTACAGCGCGCCGCAGGCCGTATCGCCGGTGAACCGTATGCGGCGGGTGCTGGAATACGCTGTGGGCGAGATACCGCCGGGGAAAATTCTCATGGGCTTTTCAAACTACGGCTACTCGTGGCGGCTGCCATGGCGGCAGGGCGACGCGGCGACGGTCATCTCAAACGCGGCGGCGATGAATCTCGCGGCCTCGGCCGGGGCGGAGATAAAATTCGACCGCACCGCGCAGGCACCGTTCTTCACGTACACCGATGCCGCCGGCGTGCGGCGCGTGGTGTGGTTCGAGGATGCGCGCAGTGTCCGCGCGCGGCTGGAGCTGGTGAACGAATACGGCCTCGCGGGGATAAGCTACTGGACCGTGAACCAGCTCTACCGCCCCGGACTTGAGCTGCTGCAAGGCATGTTCGACGCGGAAAAGGTGATATAAAGAAAAATTTTTGAAATTCCCGTGACAAATCCGTCCGCAACCGGTACTCTATAAGTGAAAGCGCTTTCGGGAACCATGGAGGCCGTTATGGATGATGAAAAGATAATAGAGCTGTACTGGCGGCGCGACGAGACGGCGATCGCCCGCACGGACGAGAAATACGGGCGGCTGTGCCGGAAAATTTCGGACGACATCCTCTCAAGCCGCGAGGACAGCGAGGAGTGCGTCGCGGATACATATCTTGCCCTGTGGAACTGTATCCCGCCGCAGCGCCCGTCCCGCTTCCGCGCGTTTATCGCCGCGGTAACGCGCAACCTCAGCCTGAAGCGTCTGCGGAGCCGCTCCGCGCTGAAAAACGGCGGAGCCGATCTTGCGCTGGAGGAGCTGGGCGAAACGCTCGCCTCCTCCGCCGCGGTCGAGCGCGAATATGAGCGCCGCGAGCTTACGCAGGCGATAGACAAATTTCTGTGTACGCTCCCGGCCGACGACAGGAACATTTTCATCTGCTGCTACTGGCTCTTCGCGCCGACCGCGGATATTGCCGCGCGGCTCGGCTTCTCGCAGAGCAAGGTGACGACCTCTTTGTACCGCACTCGGCAGAAGCTGCGGACTTACCTCGAAAAGGAGGAATTGATATGAATCCGCTCGATTTTCTGCTTGCCATGAACGATATTGACGCCGCCGCCGTGGACGAGGCCATTGAGCTGATGCACGGCGGAACGGCGGGGAATGACACGAAGGAGGTCATAAATTTGAATAAACACCGCAGAAAAACGCTGCGCCGAACCGCGCTCATCGCGGCGATCGTGGCTCTGCTTGCGGCGCTGGGCGCTGCGGCCTACGCCACCGATCTGTTCGGCCTGCGGGCGATGGCGATGGACCCGGTGGACAACCCGGTGTACGAATTTGCCGAGCAGACCGACGGCAGCGTCCAGCGGACGGTGAATCCTGAGGCGCGGCGGATATCGCTGACGCAGCCGCAGGAGGTGCCCGACTACATGCCCGAAGAGGTGAAGCGCGCGGTCGAGAACTCGCGGCTCGCTTGGGCGGAATGGGAGGAATACCGCGCCTCGCTGCCCGACACCACGCCCGCGTTCATGCAGAATCTGCCCGACGGTCTTGCCGCTGTCGGCACCGATTATAACGACGACGGAACCTGCACCATAACGCTGTACGGGTACGTGGACGGCGAGCTTGCGCCCATCGAGACGCGCTCCGCCCCTTCCGAGGAGGTCAAGGCATGGGAGGATCACCTGCTGCTCGCGGCGCAGGGCTTCGGAAAATACGACTACTTCTACTTTGCCAGAGACGCCGCAGGCGAAGCGAAGCTGGAGGAGATAGCGGCGAAATACGGCCTCGCCCTGCGCGGGCAGAGCACGCAGCTCATGTCAAGCGACACCACGAAAGCGCTCGCGGAGGAACTCGGCCGGGAGTACACGCCCTTGGATATGGACATCCCGAACGAGGAGCTTACGCAGTTCATCTCGGACAAGTTCTGCACGGGCGATTTCTTCCGCGAGCCGCCGAGCGGCTACGACAAGGTCTATTACTACGACGAGGGCACCTTCGCCGTGTCGTTCTACTTTGACGGCGTCACGGCGAGCGACCGTACGAATGACGTGTATCTCTACAATTCGCCGTACACCACGCTTTCGAGCGGGATGGAGATGTACGAGATAGTCGGCGCCCCGGATGAGCTATACGCGCGAGAGCACACCGCGCCGGACGGCACCGTGATAACCGTGCTGACGGACGGAAACGAGATCTACGCGTATGCCTTCCTTGAGAAATCCTACGTGACGATGCGGCTATATCTGCCCGACGGCGCAAGCGACGAAGATATAGATGCCGCGCTTGACCGCGTAAATTACAGCGTCATAAACAAATAACGGCATTTATCAGAAGAGCCGCCCATCGCTTTTCGATGGGCGGCTCTTGCTATCGTTTCTCCCCGCGCAGGACGCGCGCGTAATCGGCAAGATACATCACCAGACACATCAGCACCATGAATACGCAGGTGAAAACACCGCCCGCGGCCAAAGGCTCCGGCATATCCGGGAACAGCAGCAGCGCTATCATCACCGCGTATATCAGCGCCGTGCATGCCTTGCCGTACCACTGCGCGCCGTATACCTGCCCCCGGACGCGCAGCATATACAGCCCCGCCGCGGCCATGAGCGTTTCGCGCAGGACGTGCGCGGCCAGCAGCAGCCACACCGGCGGCGTACGCGCTGCGGCGCAGAGCATCATCGCCGCCTGTATCAGCTTATCCGCCACGGGATCCAGCGCCTTGCCAAGCTCCGTCACCATGTTGAAGCGCCGGGCGATGTATCCGTCCAGCACGTCCGTCAGCGCGCAGAGCAGCAGCACCGCCACCGCCGCTCCGGTCTGTCCGCGCAGATAGAGCGCCGCGAAGAGCGGCGTCAGCAGTATCCGCAGTATGCTCAGCGCATTCGGTATATTCACGTCAAGCCCCCCCTTTGACCGTCTGCCCTTTATTCATATTATTCCCGTTTCCGCGGCGCTTGTTCCACCCCTGCTCAAATTTTCTTAAGACGGCTTATTGCTCTTGAAATCGGAGGGGGGAACGGCTATAATTAACCTAGTTTATTATGCCCTGCCATCAGACGGGGAGGAATAGAGAAGGATATGAAGCTGAAGAGAAAAATTATATGCCTTTTTGCGGCGCTGTGCATGATAATGGCGCTGCTGCCCGCCGCGTTTGCCGACGGGGAGGACGACGAGCGCTTCAAGGACAAGAGCTGGGACGAGGTCATCGACCAGTTCCTGACGGAGCACAACATCGACCCGGAGGACGTCGCGCTCGGCTACCGCAACACCGTGACCGGCGAGGAACATTTCCTCAACGGGGACACGTATCTGGTTGCGGGCAGCATGTACAAAGTGCCGCTGAACATGATCTACACCGAGAAGATACATAACGGCGAGATGACCATGGACGATACCATCGCCGGGGTGAAGTATTCAAAGCTCCTTGAGTGGACGATCATAAACTCCGACAACGACATGGCGAAGATCCTGTGGAAGCACCTCGGTACATACCGCCATTACCGCGAGCTGATCGCGCCGTACATGGGCGAGGACGCGGCGACTGTTGACGCGAAGTTCTATGAGAACAATTTCTGCACGGCGCGGCAGATGATCCACTGCCTGAACCTGCTTGAGACGGAGAAGGACAACTTCCCCGGCCTTATCGACGTCATGCTGAAGGCCGAGCCGAATAATTACTTCAAGTTCCACGAGCAGGAGTACGAGGTCGCACATAAATACGGCTACCTCGTGGACGGCTCCAAGCTGTACATGAACGACTGCGCCATCGTGTATACCGACGATCCGATAGTTATCGTCATGTTCACGGACACGCTGAAAAACGGCTATGTCGCGCTGACCGACTATTGCAGCCTGATGAGCGACTACGCGCAGTATCACACGGCGATCCGCCGCGTGCAGGAGGCCGAGGAGGCGGAACGCGCCGCGATAGAGGCGCTCAATTCCCCCGCGCCGACGGCTTCCGCATCGGACGGCACTGCCCCAAGCACCCCCGAATCGAATACAACTGAGGAAGGTACGGACTCTGTTATGAACATTTTTGCAGTTGCCGGCATTTGCCTGCTTGTCATCTGCGGCGTGGCCGCGGTCATGTCCTGCAAGGGCGGACGCCGCAAGATAAATATCCCATGGGCGCTTGCGTCCGTGCTGCTCGCCGGAGCGGCGCTGTTCGCCTGCTTCTACGGCAGTGTGCACGGCGCTATCATAGTCAAGCCCAGCGGCGACCCGCAGGCCGTCGTCACGGAATTCTTCGACGATATGACCGCCGGAAACTATACCGCCGCGTATGAGCACATGGAGGGATATTCTACGCTTGGCCTTGAGAATACGCCCGACAGCGAGACGGCCGTGCTCGCGTACGATGCGCTGAAGGCCAGCTATTCCTATAAGCTCTACGGCGACTGCACCGTGGACGGACTGACCGCGAAGCAGCAGGTCGTTTTCCAGTATCTCGACCTCAGCTCCATCGGCGACGACGTGCAGAGCAAGACCGAAGAGAACCTCAACACCATCGTGCAGTCCCGCTCGCGCAGTGAGGTGTACGACGAAAATAACCACTATCTCCCCGCCGTGACCGACGAGGCGTACTCCGCCGCGGTACGGGCGGTGCTTGAGCGCGCGCAGAATTATTATACGACGACCGCTTTCGAGGTGGAGCTTGAGTACACCGACGGGAGCTGGCACATCATCCCGAACTCCGCCATGCTCAGCGCCCTGACCGGCGGCACCGTGAATTGAGAGGAGGGGCTGAAATGAGCGATAAAGATTACGGCTTCGACCTTGACGATATCCTCCGCGAATTCGGTTCCGACTCGGATAAGCCCAAGGCCGGCCCCGCGGCACAGCCCAAGCCCAAGGCCGTGCAGCCGAAACCGGCGGCACAGTCCCGCCCCGCGGCGCCTCAGCAAAGACCCGCCGCACAGCCGAAGCCTGCGTCTGCCCAGCCGCGTCCGGCGGCTCCGCAGCAGAGACAGCCGGTACAGCGCCCTGCACAGCCCGTGCAGCAGCGCCCTGCCGCCCCACAGCAGAAACCCGCGGCGGCGCAGTCCCCACGCCCGGCGGCAGCGGAGAGACGCCCCGCCCCGGTTCCGGCGGAGCGCAGACCCGTACCGGCGGCACCGGCTCCCCGCACGAAGGAGAAAAGCGCGGGAATGGGCTTTATAACGCTGGTATTCATCGCGCTGGCGTTCCTGTCCCTCGTCTGGGCGCTCAATAACATCCATCCCGACAGCGGCAGCTCGATCGGCGCGGTGTCGAGCAACAAGCTTGACCTTGTCAGTAAGTTCGACGTCTATATAAACAATGCCGCGAGCGACGCGCTCGGCGATCTTGCGTATATCCGCAAGGTGTATAAGATCGACGATAACGCTGTCGCCGGGCCGAAGCCGAACCCCGCAAACTACGGTACGACCACCGATCCCGCCGTGATCCAGCAGGTCATCGACTCCGCCGCGGATCTCCTTGAGGGGCAGAGTCTGGCGTGGAATCCGAACGTGGATTTCTATCCCGGCTCGCAGATCGAGTATTACTATGATGAGACCATCCTCGTCATCGCGTGGAAGGAGCTTATCGACAACAGGGTGTGCACCTTCGCAGAGGTGAAGACCGCCGATGGCTCACAGGTGCGCAGAATGATAGCCAACAACAGCTACGGCTCCGACGTGCAGCTCTACCCGACCGATATGGCCGCCTCCGCGAACGCCGTCATCGCCATCAGCGGCGACTTCTATACCTTCCGCCAGCTCGGCATAACGGTGTATCAGCGCCAGCTCTACCGTTTTGCGCCGAAATCTGTTGACACCTGCTTCTTTACCTCCACCGGCGACATGCTGTTCTCCCGCGCGGGCGAGATGAGTTCGCAGGACGAGGCACAGCAGTTCATCACCGATAACGACGTTACCTTTGCCGTCGCCTTCGGCCCGGTCATGGTCGAGGACGGTCAGGCCGTCGAGTGCTCAAGCTATCCGATAGGCGAGGTCAACAGAACCTACTCCCGCACCGCGATCGGTATGCGCGACACCAGACACTATATTCTGATGACGGTAAACTACGAGGATAATCACTCCGTAGCAGCTACGCTCAACGATGCAACCAGCTTTATTCTCACCAAGGGCGTTGTCAAGGCCTATGCGCTCGACGGCGGCCAGACCTCCACTATGGTTATGAACGGCCACACGGTCAACCGCCCGGACTACGGCAACCAGCGCACAATGAGCGATATAATCTACTTTGCCACGGCACTGCCGGAGGAGGTGAACCCATGAATCCGATAGCAATCAGCACCGGAAGCACGGTCATATATTGGAGCGCGATAGTCATCGCCTTGGGTATCGCTGCGGGCTTTGCGCTCAGCTACTCGCTGTACATATCGCACGGCGGCCGCGCCGCCGCGATGTGGCTGCTGCTGCCGCTGGCGCTGCTGTTCTCCGTGCCGCTCTGCCGCGCGATACATTGGTATTGCCACCCTGAGCAGTACACAAGCTTTATCCGCGCCATCACCGATTATTCCACCGGCAGCTACTGCCTGCCCGGCGCGCTGCTGGGCACCTTCCTCGCCGCGCTCGTCGTGCGCGGACTGGGGCTTACGGGAAATATGGCGCGCCTTCTCGACTGCGTCGCCCCCGGCGGAGCGCTCGTCGTTGTGTTCATCCGCCTGAGCGCCCTGTTCAACAGCTCCTGCCGCAGTAAGATCACCATCACCACGCCGCTTCTTCAGCATCTGCCGATAGGCAGCGGCATAACAAACTCCATGGGCGCCGTCGAGTACCGCTTCGCTACTTTCTTCGTGCAGGCGATACTGATGCTGTGTGTGACAGTGCTGCTGCTCTACTTCTTCTTCGCGCGCCGCCGCCTGCCGATGAAGGAGGGCTGCCCGCGCGACGGGAACGTCGCATGGATGTTCCTCACCTTCCACAGCGCGGTGGAGCTGCTTATGGACAGCACCCGCTACGACTCCAGCTTCATGCACTTCAACGCCTTCGTCAGCATCGTCCAGATCGTGAGCGCGGTCTGCATCCTTGCGGCGCTCATACACTATTCACGCCTTTCGCATAAGGTCAACGGCCGCCGCGGATACCATGTGGCAATGTGGATCGGCTATGTGCTCACGCTCGCGGGAACCGGCGCGGCGGAATATCTCGTGCAGCGCTTCGGCAGCATGTATCCTTTCTGCTATACGGCCATGACCATAACCTGCACCATGATGGCAGTCATTGTGTATCTCATGTATAAGACAACCTGCGCTGAGCGCGAGGAGCCGGATTACGACTGATGAAAAAACCGTTTGTACTCATATCCGCCGCAGCGACGCTGATCCTTCTGATCGGCGCCGCTGCGCTGCTGACGGGATATATCCACACCCCGCCGCAGGCCAGAGCCGCGCAGACCTTTGACGCGGCGGACGAAGTCGGCGGCTTCGCCGCGGCGCTCGAAGAGCGGACGGCGGCCGAGGCAAAATATATACGAAAGCTCTATTCTATCCCGGAGGGCGAGCTGCCCCCGCAGCCGAAGACTGCCTGCTACGGCGTCACGACCGAACCGCAGGAGGTGCAGGCCGTCGTAGACGCGGCGGCGGTGCTGCTCGACGGGCAGGAGACCATCTGGAACGCGGACATCGACTTTATGCCCGGCTCCGAGATGCGGTATTACCGGGACGACAGCATCCTCGTTATCGCATGGCAGGAGGCCATAGAGGGGCGCGGCTGCTCGTTCGTCGAGGTGAAGCTCGCCGACGGCTCGCAGCTCCGGCGCAAGGTCAGCGGTGAGTACGGCTCGCAGCGCGTACAGACCGCGACGGTGCTGGCGGCCGAGGATAACGCCGTCATGGCTATCAGCGGAGATTTCTATCTCCTGCGCAGCAGCTACGGCATCGCCGTGTATGACGGAAACATTGAGCATTTCTATGACCGCGTGACCGATACCTGCTTCGTCACCGAGGGCGGAGACCTGCTTGTGCATCACTGCGGCGATTTCGCGGACGAAGCCGCTGCACAGAAGTTTGTCGAGGAGAACAATGTCGATTTCTCGCTGATTTTCGGCCCGATACTCGTCGAGAACGGCGAGCTTCAGGAAATCAGCCCGTCCTATCCCGTCGGCGAGGTCGGCGACAAATATTCGCGCAGTGCGATAGGCCAGCGCGGAGAGCTGCATTATCTTATGATGACCGTCTGCTACGAGCAGAACTACGGCACCTGCACCGCGGCAACCGAGGCGCGCTTTATGTATGACAAGGGCGTCGACGTCGCCTATGCGCTGGACGGCGGACATACCGCGACTATTGCCATGGGCGGCAAGCCTTATAACCGCCCCGACTGGGGCGAGGAGAAGCAGATAAGCGACGTTATCTGCTGTGCCAGCGCGGAATATGACTGAATATGACTGAAAAAGAGACGTCGGCAAGAATTTTTCTTGCCGACGTCTCTTAATCTGTCAAAAATATGTGCAGTAGGGCACAGATAAGAGAGCAGCGGGGGAGCTTGAGGGGGCAAGACCCGCCTCAAA
>CAVCWF010000099.1:12604-17028 GCA_963605945.1 Lachnospiraceae bacterium | reverse complement strand
CCCCCTACTTCTCCAACTACATCAACTCCGACATGGAGCCGAGCGATGTGCGCTCGATGTGCTGCCGCCTGCGTCTCGACCTCAGAGAGCTGCGCAAGAAGTCCGGCGGTTACTTCGGCTCCGGCGAGTCCACGGGCTCGGTCGGCGTCGTGACGCTGAACATGCCGCGCCTTGCCTACCTCGCTAATGACGAGAAGGATTTCTACGCCCGTCTTGACAAGCTCATGGATCTCTCCGCGCGCTCGCTCAAGATAAAGCGCACGGTCATTACGAAGCTCCTCGACGCGGGGCTCTACCCCTACACGAAGTACTACCTCGGCACCTTTGATAACCACTTCTCCACCATCGGACTTGTCGGCATGAATGAAGCCGGGCTCAACGCGAAGTGGATCCGCGCGGACATGACCGACCCCAAGTGCCAGCAGTTCACCAAGGAAGTGCTCGACCACATGCGCGAGCGCCTGAGCGATTATCAGGAGCAGTACGGCGACCTGTATAACCTCGAAGCCACGCCCGCAGAGTCCACCTCCTACCGTCTCGCAAAGCACGATGTTGAGCTCTATCCCGACATCATCACCGCGGCGGAGCCGGGCGGCACCCCGTACTACACCAACAGCTCGCACCTGCCTGTCGGCTACACCGACGATATCTTCGCCGCGCTCGACATTCAGGACGATCTCCAGACGCGCTACACCTCCGGCACCGTCTTCCACGCCTTCCTCGGCGAGAAGCTGCCGAGCTGGGAGGCTGCGGCAAACCTCGTGCGCAAGATCGCCGAGAACTACAAGCTGCCCTACTACACCCTCTCCCCCACCTACTCCGTCTGCAAGCACCACGGCTACATCAGCGGCGAGCATTTCACCTGCCCCGAGTGCGGCGAACCCGCCGAGGTCTACAGCCGCATCACCGGCTACTACCGCCCCGTGCAGAACTGGAACGCCGGCAAGACTCAGGAGTACAAGGAGCGCCGCGAGTACAACATTGGCACCTCCAAGCTCACCCACGACGGCCCCATCGAGCATGACGCGCCGAAGGCCGAGGAGCATCACGACGCCTCCCACGGCGGCGCAAGAGCGATCCTCTTCGCAACTCCCACCTGCCCCAACTGCCGCATCGCCTGCTCGTATCTCGACAAGGCCGGCTTCAAGTATGAAAAGCTGATGGCCGATGAGAACGCAGAGCTGGCTCTGAGCTACGGCGTCAAGCAGGCTCCGACTCTCGTCGTCACCAACGGCACCGATTTTGAGAAGTACGCAGGTGCGCCCGCGATAAAGCAGTATCTTGCTCAGTGATCTGATTTAAAACAGAATACGCCCCGGTTCGCCGGGGCGTATTCATTGCATACAGGAGTTATAGCTATGTACGATATAATCATAATCGGCGGCGGCCCCGCGGGGCTTACCGCGGCGACCTACGCCTGCCGCGCCGGGAAATCGGTGCTGGTGATAGAGAAGGCCGCGTTCGGCGGACAGATAACATGGTCGCCGAAGGTTGAAAATTTCCCGACCGTCGTCTCCATAAGCGGAGCCGAGCTTGGCGACAGGCTGCTTGAGCAGGCCATGGAGCAGGGCGCAGAGGTTGAGCTGGAGGAGGTCGTATCCGTCGAGGATCGCGGCGGCAGCAAGCTTGTGCGCTGTGAATCCGGCGCGGAGTTTGAGGCTAAGGCGTTCATCATCGCAACCGGCGCGAAGCCCAGAATGCTCGGGCTTGAGCGCGAAGAGGAGCTGGTCGGAAACGGCGTCGGCTTCTGCGCGGTGTGCGACGGAGCGTTCTACAAGGGGCGCGACGTGGCGGTAAACGGCGGCGGCAACAGCGCGCTTCAGGACGCAATGCTCCTGAGCGAGACCTGCCGCAAGGTCTATCTTATCCACCGCCGCGGCAGCTTCCGCGGCGAAGAGAAGCTTGTGAAGGCGCTGGAAGCCAAGGATAACGTCGAGTTCATCCTCGATTCCACGGTCGAAGAGTTGCTGGGAGATACGGAGCTTCGCGGCATCGCCGTGCGCCATCCCGGCGGGCGGCGCGAAATAAGCCTCGACGGGCTGTTCGTCGCTGTCGGCCACGAGCCGGATAACGGCATCTTCTCCGATGTTATGGAGCTTGACGCCGCGGGCTACGCCGCCTCCGGCGAGGATTGCCGCACCAAGACACCCGGCGTGTTCGTCGCGGGCGACTGCCGCCGCAAATCCGTGCGCCAGCTCACCACCGCCTGCGCAGACGGCTCCGTCGCCGCCCTCGCCGCGTGCAGCTACATCGACGCCATGTAATATTGTAAGTCCGCCCGGAGCCGTTCCGGGCGGACTTGTTTATTTTCACAAAGCGGCTTCCGGTGCGGCGGCATATCTTGTATAAAGCTCCGAACAACAAAAAAGCTCTTGCTTTTTCGACATGCTTACCGTATAATCCAAGCGATAAGAGATTTTTAAGCCACGGTGCAGAGACGCCGGCAAAATCGCTCATATGGTACAGGCGTATTGCGCGCCTGCATATTTGTGTGTCTTGCCGGTTCTGCCAGCAAGATTTTTTGTTGCCCGGAGGGATCGTAGATGAAGCTCAAGGCGCAGATAATGGACGAGGCCGCGCTCAACCGCGCGCTCATGCGCATTGCGCACGAGATAACCGAAAAGAACAAGGGCGTTGACAATGTGGTTCTGGTCGGCATCCGCCGCCGCGGGGAGCCTATCGCGCAGATCATCCGCCGCAATATTGAGAAAATCGATTGAGGGCGTCGACCCCAGATGCGGCAGCATCGACATTGGCTTCTACCGCGACGATCTGAGCACCCTCGCCGACACGCCGCTTGTGCGACGCACGGAGCTTCCGTTCGACGTGACGGGACGGGACGTTGTACTCGTGGACGATGTGCTGTACACCGGCCGCACCGCGCGCGCCGCGATCGAGGCTGTTTTCAGCTGCGGCAGGCCGAAAACGATACAGTTTGCCGTGCTTGTTGACCGCGGACACCGCGAGCTGCCGATACGCGCCGATTACGTCGGCAAGAACATCCCCACTTCAAGAAACGAGCTTGTGGAGGTTCGCCTCCCGGAATACGACGGCGAGACCGGCGTGTTTCTAATGGACATGACTCAAAATTAACTACGGTATAATGCGGCAAATGCCGCTTTATATAGAAGGTTCAATTAAAAAATCTACTGAGAGAGGTAAATTGAATGAACAAGAAAACCACCATCGACGGCCCCATTTATGACGCACGCCAGCTCGGCACCCCCAAGATGCTGCTGCTCGGCCTGCAGCACATGTTCGCCATGTTCGGCGCTACCGTGCTTGTCCCGGCGCTGACCGGACTTGACGTCGCTACCGCGCTTCTCTTCGCCGGTATCGGCACTCTGCTCTTCCACCTGCTCACCGGCGGCAAGGTTCCGGCTTTCCTTGGCAGCTCCTTCGCTTTCATCGGCGGCTACAACGCCATCCGCACCATCGGTGCGGCGGCTGACGGCAGCCCGATTTATGACAACGCGCTCCTGCCCTATGCATGCTTCGGCGTTATTATCGCGGGTCTGATGTACGTTGTCCTCTCCATTCTCTTCAAGACCTTCGGCGTCAAGAAAGTCATGCGCTTCTTCCCGCCCATCGTTACCGGCCCCATCATCATCGCCATCGGCCTGACCCTCTCCTCCTCCGCTATCAATAACTGCAAGGCCAACTGGCTCGTCGCCGTTGTCGCCATTGCAATCGTCATCGGCTTCAACATGTGGGGCAAGGGCATGACCAAGATCATACCCATCCTCCTCGGCGTCCTCGGCTCCTACATCTTCGCGCTCATCGTTGACCCTGCAGAGCGCGCCGCCGTCTCCGAAGCAGTTTCCAACGCGGCATGGATCGGCATCCCCGTTCAGTGGAACAGCACCGTGTTCGGCCTCTTCGCGGGCGAGGTTGACTCCTCCCTGCTCTGGTCCGCGGTCTTCACTATAGTCCCTCTGTCCCTCGCCACCATGGTCGAGCACATCGGCGACATCTGCGCAATATCCTCCACCGTCGGCAAGAACTTCATGTCTGACCCCGGCTTCCACCGCACCCTCCTCGGCGACGGTCTCGCAACCTCTCTGGCAGCCCTCTTCGGCGGCCCCGCGAACACCACCTACGGCGAAAACACCGGCGTTCTTGCGCTGTCCAAAGTCTACGATCCCCGCGTCATCCGCATCGCAGCCTGCATCGCGATCCTCGTCTCCTTCTGCCCGAAGTTTGCTGCTCTCGTCTCCGCAATGCCCACCGCAACCATCGGCGGCGTGTCCCTCATCCTCTACGGTATGATCTCCGCAGTCGGTGTGCGCAACGTTGTTGAGAACAAAGTTGACTTCACCAACACCAGAAACGTCATCGTCGCTGCACTCATCCTCGTTCTTGCGATCGGCATCAGCTACTCCGGCAGCATCCAGATCGGCATCGTTAGCCTCTCCGGCCTCGCG
>CAVCWF010000099.1:12109-12594 GCA_963605945.1 Lachnospiraceae bacterium | reverse complement strand
GAGCAATGCTGAACGCATTGCTCTTTTTTGCAGCCAAAACGAATCCGCGCCGGATAATATCACATTAGGATGGCAGTGTTCCGTCCGCGCGGGATCTTAATAAACATAATTCGCACTTGTCCGCGTCGACCATAGTGGACATTTTTCGACTTTTGCTGTATAATTGTAATCACTCCTAATGAAAGGACTGAATCAACAATGAAAAAAGGCAAATTTGCCGCGGTTTTGTTCATAGTATTTTTTCTGCTGGCCGTTGCGCTCATCTGCTTCTGGCTCACGAGCAGGGATAACGCCGCCGAGCCTCCGGCTGCCGACGTATCCGGTTCGATGGAGCCGCAGATAGTCGTCGTCACGCCGAACGCAGGCGGTACAACGGGCGACAGCAGCAATTCCGGCAGCACCGGAACGGCGACGACTCCGACGCCGTCCTCTGCTCCCACACCTACCCCGACGCCGACTCCCACTCCTACGCCCACTCCCACCCC
>CAVCWF010000099.1:0-12099 GCA_963605945.1 Lachnospiraceae bacterium | reverse complement strand
CCCCCGCGCCGACGCCGGAGCCCAACAAGCTTCTCAATTCCGGCAGCTTCTCTTCCAACACCGGTGTGCCGATGAACATCCGCGTCGACTGGAGCGTCAGCTCCGTGAGCGGTTCTCAGGCCGAGGTGACGGTCAAGGTCAGCCTTGACTCTTACAGCCTGCATCTGGTCGAGGTTCCGGGCGCAGTCACCATCGATCTCAACGGCAGCACCGCGACCATGGCAAGCCCCGCCGTGGACTACGACGGCAAGAGCGCGCTGAACACCCCCTTCGGCAGCAAGACCTTCACCGTGAATATCTCCTCCGGCGAGTCCATCAGTCTGCCGCTGAGCGTCACATGGCACTTCGGCGGGAAATACAGCAACGTTGACCTGACCGACATAGTCGCCAGCGGAACCGTCTCCGCAAGCAGATAAATCCATAAGAGCCGGCGCGATAATGCCGCGCCGGCTTTGTTTTTTACTAATCACTACTTATATATAATAAATAATAAGAGGTAAGCTTATGCGCACACAGGAGCAGGTAAACGAAATAGTGCGGCTTCTGCTGGCCGAATATCCGCAGGCAGACTGCACGCTCGACTGGGGCAAGGATTACGAGCTGCTGTTTTCGGTGCGGCTCGCCGCGCAGTGCACAGACGCGCGCGTGAACAAGATAACCCCCGCGCTGTTTGAGCACTTCCCGACGCTGGAGGCTTTTGCCGCCGCGGATGTCGAGGAAGTCGAGAAGTATGTCCACTCCTGCGGATTTTACCGCGCGAAGGCGCGGGACATCGTCGCCTGCGCGAACGTTCTGCTCGAAAAATACGGCGGCGAGCTGCCGCGCACGATGGAGGAACTGACCGCGCTGCCCGGAGTCGGCAGGAAAACGGCGAACCTGATCCTCGGCGATGTGTTCAAGGTTCCCGGCTCCACAGTCGTCGACACGCACTGCATCCGCATCTCGAACCGGCTTGGGCTTGTGGATAACCTGAAGGATCCGGTCAAAATTGAGATGGAGCTGCGGAAGATCCTGCCGCCGGAACACTCGTCCGACTTCTGCCACTGCATCGTCCTGCACGGCCGCGCCGTGTGCGACGCGCGCAAGCCGAACTGCGCGGAGTGCTGTCTGCGGCACCTGTGCCAGCACTTTTTAACCGATACTAAGGAGATATAAACATGGACAACGCAAAGAACAATCAGAAAAAGCTCAAGCAGCTCTTCGCGCTGCTTGACGAAACGGAAGCCTACGCCCGCTGCATCGGCAAGGTCAGCTTCGATATGGAGTGCTGCGCGCCCGAAGAGGGCATCGCGCAGGCTGGCGAGGATATGGCGACCGTCGGCCGCCAGTTCCACAAGCTGATGCACTCCAAAAAGTACGTGAAGCTCATCTGCGAGCTGCATGAGGATTCCGAGGGCTTGACCGAGGTGCAGAAGAAGGCGGTCGAGCACAAGTATGACGAATACACCAAGTCCAAGAACGAGAGCGCAAAGTTTGCCTACGAGATGAATCTTGCGTCCAGCAAGGCTTACGGCGAATGGCTCGCGGCCAAGAAGGCCGCCGATTTCTCGCTCTACCGCGACTCGATGGCCACGCTCATCGACTTCACCCGCCGCAGCATAGACCTGCGCGACGAGAAGAAGCCCACGTACTACGACGCGCTGCTCGACGATTACGAGAAGGGCAACGACCATATCCAGCTCGACGCGTTCTTCGGTGCGCTGAAGGAGCGCATTGTGCCGCTGATGAAGCGCATCGTCGCCGAGGGCAAACCCATCCGCGAGGATTTCCTGACCCGCAGCTGCCTGATCCCCGAACAGGAGGCGTTCTCAAAATACCTGCTCCGGATAGAGGGACTGCGCGAGAGCGCGCTCGTGCTCATGACGACCGAGCACCCCTTCACGACGAACTTCGGCGCGAAGGACGTCCGCGTCACGACGCACTATTTTGAGGACAATTTCATCTCCAACATTTTCTCCACACTGCATGAGGGCGGCCACGCGCTGTTCATGCAGAACGAGCCGCAGGAGTTCTACGACAACCACGCCGCGAACGCCATGTCCAACGCCATGCACGAGACGATCTCCCGCTTCTACGAAAACCTCATAGGCCGCAGCGAGGCGTTCATCCACTTTGTATATCCGAAGCTGCTTGAGATAAGCGGCAACCTGTCCGACGTGAGCGAGCGCGAGCTGTACGAGGCCGTCAACATCGCCCGCCCCAGCCTTGTCCGCACCGAGGCCGACGAGCTGACATACAGCCTGCACATCCTCATCCGCTACGAGCTGGAGAAGGCATTCATAAACGGCGACATCACGGTCGACGAGATCCCCGCGCTGTGGAACGCGAAGTATAAAGAATACCTCGGCATCGACGTGCCGAACGACGCGGACGGCTGCCTTCAGGACGTCCACTGGACGGGCATGTTCGGCTACTTCCCGTCCTACGCGCTCGGCAACGCCTACGGTGTGCAGATCCTGCGCACGATGCAGAAGGACTTCGACGTGTTTACCGCCGTCGAGCGCGGCGAGCTGAACAAGGTCGCGGATTGGCTGCGCGAGCACGTGTTCTCCTGCGCATCCATTATGGATCCCGACGAATGGATACGCCACATCACCGGCGAGAGCCTGAACCCGGACTACTACCTGAGCTATCTGGAGGAGAAATACTCCAAGCTCTACGAGCTGAAATAAACATAGACCCGGCTGACGGTGGAAATTTCTCCGTCAGCCGGGTCTGATTTTATCTTCTATTTTACGACGACGTTGCCGTCGCCCAGCATGTCGCGCAGCTCCTGTACGAGGGCGCGGTGGATAACGCAGCGGGCGGCGAGCCGCTTCTGCTCCCGCTCGCAGAAGATCACCATCTGCTGTTCACCGGGGAACATCGTCAGCAGCAGCTCTATCCGGTGCAGCCGCGGATCGTCCCGCGCGGGGAGCTTCACCCACAGCTTCTGATCCTTCCTGACCTCCTCGCGCGGCGCACTCCGCTCACGCGGCATGTACGCCATGTCGCTGATGTTATAGAGCGTGTCCGCCATGAGCTGCGGCTCCTTCTCGTCGCGCACGGAAATGCGCCCGCGCACGATGACGGCGTTATTCTCCCGCAGGAGCGAGCCGCAGGTGTCGATGACCTTCTGGAAAGCTATCATCTCCATCGTGCCGGTGTCGTCCTCAAGCTGGACATAGCTCATAAGCGAATTGTTCCGCGTCGTGCGCGTCCTCATCGAAGAGATAACGCCCGCCACGGTGACATACTGGTTGTCGGAAAAGCGCTGCGGCCCGTCATCGGCGGCAAAGTCGCCGAGTATCGCGCCGATCGGCACCGCGCCGACCTTGCGCACGGCGTCGCGGTATTCGTCCATCGGGTGGCCGGTCAGGTACAGACCGGTCACTTCCTTTTCCATCATCATCTTGTCGCGCGCGCTGAATTCCTCGACGTCCGGTATCGGTATCGTCTGCGGCGACGCATCGGACTGCGCCTCAAAATCGCCGAAGAGATCGTACTGCCCGGCAATCTTGTCGCGCGCGGCCTGACTTATGCTGTCGATTACCGCACCCGCGATCTGAAGCAGCGCCTTGCGCTTGTAGCCCATGCCGTCAAACGCGCCCGCGCGGATGAGATTTTCCACTGCGCGGCGGTTCAGCTCCTTGCCGGACATGCGCTTGCAGAAATCCTCAAAGCTCGTGAACAGCCCGTTCTCGTGCCGTTCGGCGACAAGCTCCTCGATCGCGCCCCAGCCGATGCCCTTGATGGCGACGAGGCCGAAGCGGATGTTCTCCCCCGCGACGGTAAAGTTCGCGTCGGACTCGTTCACGTCCGGCGGCAGCAGCTTTATCCCCAGCTCGCGGCACTCCGCGATGTACTCCGCGACCTTCGTGCTGCTTTCAAGCACGGATGTCAGCAGCGCCGCCATATACTGCTGCGGGTAGTGCCGCTTCATATAGGCCGTGCGGTATGCGACGATGGCATAGCTCACCGCATGCGCCTTGTTGAACGCGTAGCTTGCGAAGTCCAGTATCTCGTCATAGATGCTGTTGGCGACGCTCTCCGGCACGCCGTTCGCGATCGCGCCCGCAATGCCGCGGCTTGGGTCGCCGTGGATGAACGCGACGCGCTCCGCGTCGATGACCTTGTGCTTTTTCTTGCTCATCGCGCGGCGGATCATATCGGCCTGACCGAGCGAGAAGCCCGCGAGGCGGCGGAAAATTTCTATGACCTGCTCCTGATACACGATGCAGCCGTAGGTGACGGAGAGTATCGGGCGCAGCAGCTCATGTTTATAGCTGACCTTTTCCGGGTGCACGGAGCACTCAAGGAAGCGCGGGATCGAGTCCATCGGGCCGGGGCGGTAGAGCGCTATGAGTGCGGTGATGTCCTCAATGCTTCTGGGCTTGAGGCTCACGCAGACGCCGGTCATACCCGTACTTTCAAGCTGGAACACACCGCTTGTGCGCCCGGCGGCAAGCATCTCATACGTCGCCTTATCGTCCTCCGGCGCGTCCTCTATGCGGAAATCCGGAACGGTCTTCTGCACGAGCTTGACCGCGTCGTCCAGCACGGTGAGGTTTCTTAGGCCGAGGAAGTCCATCTTGAGAAGCCCCAGTTCCTCAAGCGTAGTCATCTGATACTGGCACACGGGGTTGCCGTCGTTCGTCGAGAGCGGGACGTACTCATACACCGGCTTCTCCGTAATGACGACGCCGGCTGCGTGTGTGGATGCGTGGCGCGGCATACCCTCCAGCGCCTTGGCAACGTCGATGAGGTGCTTGAGCGTCGGGTCGGTCTGGTACATCTCCTTGAGCGGCTTTGAAAGACTGACGGCCTCGTCAAGCGTGATGTTCAGCGCGCCGGGGCCGGACGGCACCTGCTTGGCGACCGCGTCCGTCTCCGCATAGCTGACGGACAGGGCGCGTCCGACGTCGCGTATCGCGCCGCGCGCGGCCATGGTGCCGAAGGTCACGATCTGCGCAACATGGTCATGCCCGTAGAGGCGGTTGACATAGTCGATGACCTCGCCGCGGCGGTTGACGCAGAAGTCCACGTCGATATCCGGCATGGACACGCGCTCCGGGTTCAGGAAGCGCTCGAAAAACAGGCTGTATTTTATCGGGTCGACCTCGGTTATATGCAGGCAGTAGGACACAACGCTGCCCGCGGCGCTCCCGCGGCCGGGGCCGACCGGGATGCCGCTGCGCTTGGCGTAGCCGATGAAGTCGGAGACAATGAGGAAATAGTCCACAAAGCCCATCTTATTTATCATGCTCAACTCGTAGTCAAGCTGCTTGTGTACCTCCGGCTTGTCGGGGTAGCGCTCCGCGAAGCCCTGCTCGCAGAGCTTTTTCAGATATTCATAGCTGTCGCTCTCGCCCTCAGGGAGCTTGAAGCGCGGCAGGTGATAGTGGCCGAATTCAAAATCGTAGTTGCAGCGCTCGGCGATGCTGACGGTGTTGTCGGCGGCCTCCTGCCAGTCGGGGAAGAGCTTTCGCATCTCCTCCTCGCTCTTCAGATACAGCTCCTGCGACTCGAAGCGCATACGGTTCGGATCGTCGACCGTCTTGCCCATCTGGATGCACATGAGCACATCCTGATAATAGGAGTCGGCCTTCTCGATATAGTGCGCGTCATTCGTCAGCGCAAGCGGGATGCCGGTCTCCTTATGGATTTTTATAAGCCCCTGCGCGGCCTGCCGCTCTTCTGGGATGTTATGATCCTGTATCTCAAGATAAAAGTTATCCTCGCCGAACAGCTCCCGCAGCTCAAGCGCCTTCGCCTTGGCGGCCTCGTAATCGCCGCGTATGATCTTCTGCGGTATCTCGCCCGCAAGGCAGCCGGAGAGGCAGATAAGCCCCTCGGAATGTTGATGCAGCAGCGCCCAGTCGATGCGCGGCTTGATATAGAAGCCCTCGGTGAACGCCATGCTTACAAGGTAGCAGAGATTTTTGTAGCCCTGCTCGTTTTTGCACAGGAGGATCAGGTGCGAATAGTTATTGTCTATGCCGTGCTCCTTGTCGGACATGTTCCGCGGCGCGACATAGACCTCGCAGCCGATTATGGGCTTGATGCCCTCGGCCTGACAGGCTTTATAGAACGCGACCGCGCCGTACATGACGCCGTGGTCGGTTATCGCAAGCGCCGTCTGCCCCAGCTCCTTCGCCTTGCTGACAAGCTTTTCGATGCGGCAGGCGCCGTCCAGCAGGGAATATTCGGTATGCACATGTAAATGAACGAAAGCCATGCTTACTCCTCCGGCTTGAACGACATTATTTTTTTCAGCCTGTGCGAAAGGCAGCTCTTGGTCACCGGCGGATAGGACAGCGTCGCAAGATCGGCGAGGCTCGCCTCAGGATTCGCTATGCGCAGCAGCGCCGCGTCCTTCAGCGGCTCCGGCAGCGCGTCGATGCCGTACTCGCGCACTATGCGGCGTATCGCGTCGATCTGCTCCTGCGCCGCGGCGACGACCTTGTCCGCGTTCGCGGAGTCGCAGTTGACGCGGCGGGTTATGGTGTTGCGCATTTCCTTTTCGACCTTTGCGGTCATTATGTTCATCGCCGTACCCGGCGCGCCGATGGCGGTAAAAAAGTCGGCGATGAAGTCCGCCTGCTTGAAGTACAGCAGCCAGTTTCCGCCGCGCTGCGTCTCCTTCGGGGTGAAGCCCAGCTCCAGCAGGACGGAATACGCCTCGCGGCTGACGCTGCGGTGCGGTGTTGCAAGCTCAAGATGATAGCGCTTTTCGGGGTCGGTAACGCTGCCGCCGGCCAGAAACGCGCCGCGGATGAACGAAGCGCGGCAGCAGTCGTCCTCTATCACACCAAAATTGATATGGTGGGACACGGTTCCGTCTATCTCCGCGCCGAACGCGTCGAATATTTTTTTCAGCTTGTCCCTGTCGGTTATTTTAAAGCTGCTTTTGCCGGCAGTCCCCTCCTTCGGCAGAACGTCAAAGCTCAGGCCGAAGGCTCTTTTGAACAGGCGCGGCAGCCGCGCGGCAAACTCCGGGCTTGCAGTGATGATGCGGATCTCCTGAGCCGAAAATGTGTTGCAGTAGAGCAGCACACCGTAGCTCTCCGCCAGCGCGCAGCATTTTTTGTCCGGCCGCTGCTGGCAAAGCTCCGCCTTGGCTTCGGAAGAAAAAGACATCGTTTACCTCACTTGTCCACGTCTCTGTTTATGTTGGTCGAATCCAGCCCCTTGGAGAGCAGATGGTCGTTGAGCGCGGCGGCGATGGCGACGCTGCGGTGCCGTCCGCCGGTGCAGCCGATGGCGATGGTAAGCCCCAGCTTGCCCTCCTCTATGTACAGCGGCAGCAGGAACTCTATCATATGCTCAAGCATCTCCATGAACTCCCGCGTCTGCTGATAGCTGAACACGAAATCGCGCACGGGTCTGTCCAGCCCGCACATCGGGCGCAGATCCTCAACGTAATATGGGTTCGGCAGAAATCTCGCGTCGAACACGAGATCGGCATCCATCGGAAGGCCGTGCTTATAGCCGAACGACATCACCGTGATGTCAAGATCGCGCTTGCGCCCGTCCTGCACAAATATCGAGAACAGGCGGTTTTGCAGCATGCCGAGGGTGAGGTTTGAGGTGTTGACGACATAATCCGCGCGCTCGCGGATGGGGGTGAGGAGCTGCTCCTCCTTGCGTATCGCGTCCTCGACGGTAAGCCCCGGCGCCGACAGCGGATGCGGGCGGCGGGACTCCTTATAGCGGCGCACCAGAGTGCGTATGTCGCAGTCCATGTACAGGATGCGGCAGCCGCAGTCCATATCGTTGAGCTGGTCGAGCGTTTTCAGCAGCTCGCCGAAGCCGTCCTTCTCGCGCACATCCGTCACCAGCGCCACCTTTTCGTAGCGGCCGCCGGTCGCGATGCACAGCTCCGCGAAGCGCGGCATGAGCGCTACCGGCATATTGTCAACGCAGTAGTAGTCAAGATCCTCCAGAATATCCGCCGCGCGGCTCTTGCCCGCGCCGGAAAGTCCGGTGATTATCAGAAATTGCATCTCAGCCCTCCTTAGGCGGCTCCGGCGGCCGGCTCATATCGTTCACCTGAACGCTGTTGAGCTTGAGGTCGGGTCCCTCGTCGACCAGCGCGTATTCCGGCGGCAGAATGATTATCTCCGGTTCGAGGAATACGCCCCGCTCCTTGTACACCGTATTGCGCACATGCATCATCAGGTCGTACACGTCGTGGCTCGTGGCGCTGCCGGTATTCACGACGAAGCCCGAATGCTTCTCGGATACCTGCGCTCCGCCCACGGAATAGCCCTTCAGCCCCACTTCCTCGATCAGCGCGGCGGCATAGTGTCCCTCCGGGCGCTTGAACGCGCTGCCCGCCGAGGGCATGTCAAGCGGCTGCTTATCGCGGCGGCGCTCGTTCAGCTCGCGCATCTTCGCGGATATCTCGGCCTTATCGCCGGGCTGGAGGCGGAACACGGCGCTGAGTATGGCCGCGTTCATCTGCTGGAATATGCTGCTGCGATAGGCGAACTTGCAGTTCTCGTTCGGCATCTCATAAAGCCCCTGATCGGGCAGGAAGTAGAACACAACGCTCTCCACCGCGTCCTTCAGCTCGCCGCCGTAGGCGCCCGCGTTCATACGCACGCCGCCGCCGACCGTGCCGGGAATGCCCGACGCAAACTCAAGCCCCGCCAGCCCGTTCTGCTGCGCAAAGGACGCGAGCTTCGCCAGCGACACGCCGGCCTCCGCGTATATGGCTCCGTCCGGAAGAAGGAACATCTTCGTAAGATTTTCGGTGCTGATTATGAACAGGTCCTTCAGCCCCTCATCCGGGAAGAGGATATTCGTCCCGTTGCCGAGCAGCAGCGGCGAGATATGATGCGTTTTCAGCAGGTGGCAGAGCTTTGAAAGCCCTGTCACGTCCTTCGGTGCTGCCAGCGCCCGCACGGGGCCGCCGATGCGGAACGAGCAGTGCGCGCTCATCGGCTCATTTTCGAGCAGCTTCAGGCCGGGCATCTTTTCCTTTATTTCCACTATGGCGTTTTCGAGATTTTCCATATTTAAATTCTCCGATTATTTTATTTTTCGCTTCTCACAGCGTCCCGGCGTCTATGGCGCGGTCATGCTCCGCGGCCAGCGCCTCGGCGGCGTTATAGCCCATCTTCTTCTGCCTGTTGTTCATCGCCGCAAGCTCCAGAATGACCGCGAGGTTTCTGCCGGGGCGCACGGGGATGGTCACAAGCGGGAGCTTCACGCCGAGAATGCTCTCGCTCTCATCGGTGAGGCCGAGCCGGTCATAGGCCTTGCCCTCCTCCCACGGCTCCATCTTCACGACGAGGTCGATGCCGGACTCCGGCTTCACCGCGCCTACGCCGTAGATGTGCCGCACGTTTATAACGCCGATGCCGCGCAGCTCCATATAGTAGCGGATAAGCTCCGGCGCGCTGCCTATAAGCGAATCCTTGCCGATGCGCTTTATCTCGACCGCGTCGTCGGCGATGAGCCGGTGGCCGCGCTTGATAAGCTCCAGCGCCGTCTCACTCTTGCCGATGCCGCTGTCGCCCATCAGCAGTACGCCCTCGCCGTAGACCTCGACGAGCACGCCGTGCGTCGTTATGCGCGGGGCGAGGTAGCTGTGCAGGGTGCTGATAACGTCGGCCTGAAACTCTGAGGTGTCCTCCGCCGTCATAAACACGTTCCTGTCGAACTTCTCCGCCATCTCAAGGCATTCCGGGAACGGCTGCATCCCGTGGCATATCACGAGGCAGGAGATGTCGTACTGCATGAAGCGCTCAAACGCGACTAGGCGCTCCTCATGGCTCAGCGTGTCAAGATATGTACTCTCGACCCGCCCCATGATCTGCAGGCGGTGCGGATCGAAATAGTTATAAAACCCCGTGAGCTGCATGGCGGGGCGGTTCACATCCGCCGTGATTATCATAGCCTGCTCGTAATCCGCGGAGGTATGCAGCGGGGTGAGCTCCAGCTCCTCGGCAATTGTCTTTAGTTTTACGGAATATTTGCTGCGCATAGGTTTTATCCTCCGTTTGCCCGCGGGCATGTTATATACTATTATATTAACCAATCCCGCCCCATTTGGCAACAACTTTTACACGCATCCGGGCGTAAAATATCGCGCGGGGCAGCTCAAATAAAAAAATACCTCGCGGATTTAAAATTCCTCTTGCATTTGACGCCGTCATCTGGTATTATATAAAAGCTGTCTATGCAACAGCAAACACAAGCAAGGAGGTGCTTCAATCCATGGCAAAGTGTCAGTTCTGTGAGAAGGATGTCGCTTTCGGCATCAAGGTGTCTCACTCCCACAGACGCTCCAACCGTACTTGGAAGCCGAACGTGAAGCGCGTCAAGGCCATAGTAGACGGATCCCCCAAGCATGTTTACGTCTGCACTCGCTGCCTCCGCAGCGGCAAGGTCACCCGCGCTGTGTGATTTAATATTTAAATTACCCGAAACAAGCCTGTCGAGCAAACGACGGGCTTTTTTCGGTTTTACCTGCCGGCACCGGTATTCCGATGTCCGGGTAGGCAGCCTCTCCATATAAGAAACAAATACACAAACAGGAGGACTTTGAAATGAAACTGTTGGAACAGCGCATACTGCGCGACGGCAAGGTGAAGCCCGGCGGAATTCTCAAGGTTGACAGCTTTCTCAACCACCAGCTCGACCCCATGCTGATGCACGAAATGGCCAAAGAGCTGCACCGGCTGTTTGACGGGCAGGGCGTTAACAAGATCCTGACCATCGAAGCCTCCGGCATCGCGCTCGCGATCATGACCGGGCTTGAATTCGGCTGCCCGGTGGTCTTCGCCAAGAAGAGCAAGTCCAAGAACATTTCCGACAGCGTCTATTCCGTCGAGGTAGAATCCTTTACCCATGGCAACACGAACACCGTCATCGTCTCCAAGGAATATCTCAAGCCCTCCGACCGGATTCTGATAACCGACGATTTTCTCGCAACGGGCGCGGCGCTCATCGGTCTGCGCGATCTGGCCAAGCAGGCGGGGGCAAGCGTCGTCGGCGCAGGTATTGCGATCGAGAAGGCGTATCAGGGCGGCGGCGACCGTATGCGCGCCGAGGGGATGCGCGTGGAATCGCTTGCCAAAATCGCTTCCATGAGCGACGATGGGCTGGTATTTTGTAGGTGATTTGTGAACAGTTCACAAACTTACGTATTAAAAAATGTGAAAAAAGTCGAAAAAGGCCACTTGACTTTTCTCGCTTCGGCTGGTACGATAAAAAAGTAAATTGAATAAGGTTTTCGATATATAGCAAATGATATGGATTTGAAGTTTCTACCCGGACGCCGTAAATGACCGGACTATCGGAAGATGTACTATACAGGGGGCATTGTCTTTTTGCCCCTTCCTGATGCATTGACCGTGGTTCCGTTCAGACTGCGGTCAATGCATTTTTTAGTATCTTCACTGCAATGCAGTTTAGATAAAAATAACAAAACATTATGAGGAGATCGAAGAATGAAAAAGTTTGTTGCACTTCTGCTTGCTCTCGCTATGGTGTTTGCGCTGTGCGCATGCGGCAATTCCAACGCTGCCGCACCCAAGCAGGACGACGCTGCCGAAAGCAGCCAGCCCTCTGACAACGCCGCCGAGAACCAGCCCGCCGCGGATCTTTCCGCTCTCAAGGTCGGCTTTATCTTCCTGCACGATGAGAACTCCACCTATGACCTCAACTTCATGAACGCTGCCAAGGAAGCCTGCGAGGCTCTCGGCGTTGAGTCCGTTTTCAAGACCAACATCCCTGAGGACCAGTCCTGCTACGAGGCCGCCGCTGAGCTGGCCGACGCCGGCTGCAACATCGTCTTTGCCGACAGCTTCGGTCACGAAGACTATATCATTCAGGCCGCCAAGGAGTTCCCCGAAGTTCAGTTCTGCCACTCCACCGGCACCAAGGCTCACACCGAGGGTCTTGACAACTACCACAACGCATTCGCTTCCATCTATGAAGGCCGTTACCTCGCCGGTGTTGCTGCCGGTCTCAAGCTCAACGAGATGATCGACAACGGCGACTTCGCCGCTGAAGACGCCAAGATCGGCTACGTCGGCGCATTCACCTACGCTGAAGTCGTTTCCGGCTACACCTCCTTCTTCCTCGGCGCACGCTCCGTCTGCCCCA
>CAVCWF010000098.1:0-2657 GCA_963605945.1 Lachnospiraceae bacterium | reverse complement strand
CTACCCCAACTATTGACACAGAGCCTAATAATGTTCAAGCGCCGTGAAGTTCACGGCGCTTGATTCGTTGTATTTACCGTTCTTCTCGGAAGTATGCCAGACCGAGAGAGGCGGGGGGCTGGTTCTCGCGCTTGTTGCGCATACTGGTGATGACGAGGACGATTATCGTGACGATGTACGGCAGCATCTTGTACAGCTCTTTTATTGCGAAGTTCATGCCGCTGGGGATAAAGATGTACAGGATATACAGGCCGCCGAACAGGAACGAGGAGATAATGCCGACGTTCGGACGCCAGATCGTGAAGATGACCAGCGCGATGGCGAGCCAGCCGCGGTCGCCGAACGCATCGTTCGACCAGACGCCGCAGGCGTAGTCCATAACGTAGTACAGACCGCCGAGACCGGCTATCATGCTGCCCACGCAGGTCGCAACGTACTTGTACTTGTTGACGTTGATGCCGGCGGCATCCGCGGTGTTCGGGCTTTCGCCGACGGCGCGGAGCTGGAGACCGACACGGGTGCGCTTGAGAACATAGGCCGCGACGATAGCGATTATCACCGCGAGGTAGGCCAGAAAACCGTAGGACAGGAATATCTTGCCGAACCAGCCGAGCTTGTCGGCAAAGGGAAGCGCACGGCTGTAATAGCTGCTGGTGGCGGAGAGGGCGATGGACGGAACCTCGCTGCCGGTGAGCTTTATCAGCGAACCGCCGAAGAAGTTGCCGAAGCCGACGCCGAAGGTCGTCAGCGCAAGGCCGGTGACGTTCTGGTTGGCGCGCAGCGTGACGGTCAGGAAGCAGTAGATAAGCCCCATGATGAGCGAACCGAGCAGCGAGGAGAGCAGCGGGATCATAATGGCGAGGAAGCCGTTCATGCTGCCGGCAGCGGCCTGCTCATACAGGAACGCACCGATAACGCCGCTGATGCCGCCGACATACATGACGCCGGGGATGCCGAGGTTCAGGTTGCCGGACTTCTCGGTCAGAGTCTCGCCGGTGCTGCCGAAGAGCAGCGGGATGCCCTGCATGATGGCTCTCGGAATGAAAGAAACAAAATCAAACATTGGCTGTGCCTCCTTCTTTTTCCGCTTTTTTCGCGCTGCGGCGGAAGCTTATCTTATAGGTGATGAAGAATTCGCTTCCGATAATGAAGAAAAGGATAATGCCGGTGAGAATATCGGCAAAGGAGTGGTTCAGACCGAAGGTCGTGGATATCTCGCCCGCGCCGCGGTCGAGGAAAACAAGCAGGAAGCTTGTGAGTATCATAAATATGGGGTTGAACTTTGCAAGCCACGAGACCATGACTGCCGTGAAGCCGCGGCCGCCCGCGATCGTCGTGGATATGGTGTGGTCGGTGCCGCCGACGAGCAGCAGACCCGCTACGCCGCATATCGCGCCGGAGAGCAGCATCGTGCGGATGATGACCTTTTCGACCTTGATGCCGACGTAGCGCGCAGTGCGCTCGCTCTCGCCGACAACGGCGATCTCATAGCCGTGCTTGGAGTAGTTGAGGTAGATGTACATGCCGACGGTCAGCACCGCGACGATGAGGATGTTCAGCAGATATTTGTAATTGCCGATCTGCGGCAGCCAGCCAAGCTCGGTTGCCTGATTTATGATGCCGACCTTGCCGGAGCCTTTGGGGGATTCCCAGATGATGACGAAGTACGCGACAAGCTGAGTCGCAACGTAGTTCATCATAAGGGTGAACAGCGTCTCGTTGGTGTTCCATTTGGCCTTGAATATCGCCGGGATAAGACCCCAAATCGCACCGGCAGCGATGCTCGACACGGCCATGACTGCAATCAGCGCCCAGTTCGGCAGCTTGTCCGAAAGGCAGATCATGCAGGCCGCAGCGGCAAGCGCGCCCGCGAGCACCTGACCCTCGCCGCCGATGTTCCAGAAGCGCATCCGGAACGCGGGCGTCACCGCGAGCGAAACGCACAGCAGCAGCGCGATGTTCTGGCCGAGTATCCAAATCTTTCGCGGCGTACCCACGGCGCCGTAGATCATTGTCGAATATACCTGAAGGGGATTTTCGCCCGTTGTCAGACTGGTCACCAGCGCGCAGAACAGCAGCGCGAGCACGATGGCCGCCGCGCGGATGCCCCATGCCTGATACCAAGGCAGTGCGCCGCGCTTAACGATATGAAACAGAGGGGCGTTATTCTGCTTATTCATCGGCCTTACCTCCCAGCTTCGTCATCATCATGCCGACGTCACGCTTCGATGCGCCGCGGCCTTCAACAATGCCGCTTACCTTGCCGCCGCACAGGACAAGGATCTTGTCCGCCAGCTCCAGCAGCACGTCCAGATCCTCGCCGACGTAGATGACGGCGACTCCTGCGGCCTTCTGCTTGTTTATAAGCTCATATATTGTATAGGAAGAGTTGATGTCCAGCCCGCGCACGGCGTAGGCGGTGAGCAGAACGGTGGGGGCGGAGGCTATCTCACGGCCGACAAGAACCTTCTGCACGTTGCCGCCGGAGAGACGGCGCACGGGAGTGCTGATGCCGGGGGTGCTGACCTCAAGCTCGTCGACAACGTTCTGCGCGAGCTTGCGCGGCGATTTTCTGTCGGTAAAGAAGCCGCGACCCTTTCTGAAGGAGCGGAGCATCATGTTGTCGGCGAGATCCATGTTGCCGACAAGACCCATGC
>CAVCWF010000097.1:2813-7884 GCA_963605945.1 Lachnospiraceae bacterium | reverse complement strand
TGCCTGTTCTATATTATCAACATTTTCATTCGTACTTCTCGGCCACTATCTGCAAATCCCCGCTCACGGTTTCAATTGAAAACGCGGCATTCTCCGACACGGTGCAGTCGATGCTGTGAACCATATCGCCGGAGACGGAGCTGAACCGCACCGACGGCTGCATCCCCTCCGGGACAAGCAGCGACACATTGCCGCTCACGGTATTTATCTTCAGCTTCGCGTCCGCATTGCGCATCCCGATCTGAACCTCGCCGCTGACCGTCTCGGCGGTGACCGTCCCGACGGTGCAATTGCGGAAGATGACGTTGCCGGAAACGGAGCTGACGCTCAGCTTCTCCATCGTCAAGCCCTCGGCGCTGATGCTGCTCGTGGTCAGCCCTACCGCGACGTCCTCAAACTTGATCGTCTCCGGAAGCTCGATGCGCAGATACTTGACCGGCAGTTCGTCGCGCCGCGCGGAATATTTTATCTCAAGTCTGCCGTTTTCGACGCGCCAGCACAGTGCCGTCCCATCGTCCAGCGGGTTCTCGCAGGTCTCGGAAATCTTTATCTCGTCCCCGCTCGCAGGCACGATCTCGACAGCGCCCGCGATCCACGCGATGTTCAGCGAGCTTACGCCATCGGCCGCTACGCTGTACGCATTATCCGCCGAGACCTCGTTCCAGCTTCGCTCGCCGACATAATCGCCGCTGCCCGTGACATTGGACGTGTTGATCTGCTCCATAACGTAGCTGCCCGCCTTGTCGACAGCCTCGTTTATCATTTCCCCGACGCTGTCGGTGCTCCCGTCCTCGCGCCGAACCTCTATATTTGCGCCGTCCTTCAGGCTTATTGAGCTGATTATGATGCCGAGAACGATAAGAGCCGCGGCGGTGATAAGTACGATTTTCGTGCTCTTTTTCATGTTCACTGCTCCTTTTTGATAAGTAACTCCTTGATTTTATGCCACAGCGCCGAGGTCGTCTGCGCAATGAGCTTCACGAGCCACACCGCGCCGAGTCCCACCAGCAGCGCCGCTCCCAGCGCAATGAGCGCCATGCCTGTCAGCAGTCCCCACGGAACGCTGAGGTAGCCGAATATCGCAGCGCCGACAAGCGATACCGCGCCGACGACCAGCGCGACAACTACCGCCAGCACCGCCAGCGCAACCGCCCACAGCGCAATGAACAGCCCCAGCACGACCGCCGCAGCTGCAATAAGCAGCGGCAGCCATATCGGGCAGAGCACCACCGCCAGCAGGATGCTGAACGCCGTCCAGCCGCCGCTGGGCCGCACGCGGCTGCGTACCAGTTCCGACATCGGCATGTCGCGCAGCAGTTCTTTTGCGATCTCTTCCGGATCGCCGAGGCGCGCGGCGGCCTCCTCTTCGGTCATGCCGTCCTCTATCATGTCGGAAAACATCTCGTCGTAATACGCGACGTTCTTCTCTATCTCGCTCTGCGGCATCTGCGCGAGACGCCAGCGCAGCAGCCGCAGAAATTCAGCTCTGCTCATCTTCAAGTCCTCCCCTGATAAACTCATACATTGCCTCCAGCTCACCCCAGCTGTCCGCGAAGTCCCGGAGCTGCTTTCTCCCCAGCTCCGTAATATGATAAAATTTTCTCAGCCGTCCGCTGTGCTCCACGGAGTACACCGTGAGACAGCCCGCCGACTCCAGCCGCCGCAGTATCGGATACAGTGTTGATTCCGTGACGTTGACGCAGCCGGACAAGTCCTTGACTATCTTATAGCCGTAAGAATCACCCCGCGCCGTGGCGGCGAGCACGCAGTTCTCGATAAGTCCGCGCTTCATCTGCGCGTCGAGCATGTTGCATACCCCCTTTCGCGTTATGCTATATACCGCATAGTATGAGTTGTCAAGAGGTATTGCAAAGTTTTTTCTGACGCTTGGAACACAGTTTTGTCGAAGCCATTGACGCGGCAGAAAATATATATTATGTTAACCGTGGAGGTGGTCATGTGTGTAAAAAAATTGTTCTGTCCGCGGTCGCGGCGCTGCTGATGACGGCAGCGAATCTCAATCTCTGCTGCTCGGTGCTCGTCAACGGGCGCGAGGTGCCGGGCTTCTACTCCCCCACCCGCGCCGACATTCTGAGCGGTATCGCATACGAGGCGGCCTGCGAGCTGCTGCCCGACACGCCGGAGCTGCCGCTGGTGCAGCGGCGCTATTCGCTCCGTCTGCGCGCGCCGGAGAACGACGGCGCGGCGCTGACCGACGCGATACTGCGGCGAACGGCCGGGCTGGGCGTGTATTACGCGGTGTTCGTCAACGGCGACGAGATGGGGCTAGTCGAGGACGACGACCGCATGAAGGCAATGCTTCGGTCGAATCTCTATTATCAGATCCCCAATTCCGCGATCTACGCCAGCTACCACGGCGAGATTGACATCCGCGCCGTCTACGCGCCCGACGGCATGACCACGCCGTATGACGACATGGTTCTGCTCGTCCGCGGCCGCGCCCCGATCCGCTGTGTGGACGCCGAGGGCAACACCTACGTGGTATAAATAAACAGAGAGTATGCAATACGCATACTCTCTGTTTTAATTTTTGATCAAATTACAAGCCGATTATGTCCTTTATCTTCTCAAAGAAGCTTGCGACGGAGGTGACGACCTTCTTCACGGTCTGGATGAAGCCGACGACCTGAGTCTTGGCGTCAGACACCTTCTTGAGGGTGTTCTGCACTTCCTCGACGCGGGATTTCAGCGCGTCGCCGTCCAGCTTTTCAAGGGAGCGGCAGAGCGTGATGAGCTGGTTTATCTGCGCGTCGGTCAGTGTGACGTTATACTGCTTGGCGATCTCGATTATCTCCTGCTTTATCTGATCGTCGGTCATGTTCTTCGTCTCGTCAAGCATGAGCTTGAGGTCGTTGACGATGGCGGTGGAGTCCATGCTGCCGATCTCGTTTGCAAGCTCGCCGGTGATGGTCAGCTCCTGAGTGCTGACAAGCTTTGCGATATCGTCCAGCTTCTTGCCGGTCATGTCCTCATAGGCTTTGTAGACGCCGGTGAGGGCGGCGGTGCCGCTGACCTCGAACGGAGCCGCGACGACGACCTTCGCGTCGGTGATGCCGGCTGTGGCCAGCGCGCTTATGTACATCTCAGGGGTGCACCATGTGATATTGCTGGTGGTGACATCCATGCCGCTGCCGTCGCTGAGGAGCTGGACATAGACGCTGGAGATGGAGCGGGTGCCGATGAGGGAGCTGTCGACATAGCCCTCAAGGTACTGGCGCTCCTCGGCGTTCGTGACCTTCATCTCGATGCAGCTGCCGCGCTCCACGCCGAATGCCTGATACACCGCCGCGACCTGATCCTCGTTGAGGTCTGCGCCGATGACCGCGCGAGTCATCCCGTTATCCGCGTACGCGGGGACACACATCGCCGCTATCAGCATGACGGCCAGCAGCAGTGTGGTTATTCTTCTGAACTTCTTCATAACAACATCATCCTTTCCTGATCCTTCATATATTAAGACTCATTTTTTACGATTTTGTTCCATATAAATTTTTATGGCTCTGTCACGCGTCATATATGTTACCATATTGTAACCGAAAAATAAAGTCCTTTTTGAAAATCTTCATAATTTTTAAGTTATGCTTTTATTAATTTTTGATAAACTCAATGACCTTGTCTGGACGGGGATATTCCTGCCCTGCGTGCTGCTGTGCGGGCTGCTGCTCAGTCTGCGCAGCCGATTTTTGCAGCTGCGGCTGTTTCCCGCCTCGCTGCGCCAGCTCACGAAGGGCGGCCGCGGCGACGGCGTAAGTCCCGTGCAGGCGGCATCCACCGCGCTTGCATCCACCCTCGGCACCGGCAACATAGTCGGCACGGCGCAGGCGATAGCCATGGGCGGGCCGGGCGCGGTGTTCTGGATGTGGACGGCGGCACTGCTGGGGATGGCCGTGAAGTTTGCGGAGATCAGCCTGTCGGTTGCGACGCGCAGACGCGACGGCGCGGGGTATTCTGGCGGGCCGATGTATTATATCGGTTCGCTGGGCGAAAAATTCCGTCCGCTCGCGCTGATGTATGCGCTGCTTGCGGCGCTCTCCGCTTTCGGCATCGGCAATCTCTCGCAGATAAGCAGCGCCGCGGGCGCGGTTGCCGGAGCAGCGGAGAGGATCGCCCCGGAGCTTGACCCGCGGCGGCTTCGGCTGTGGCTCGGCGTCATCCTGACGCTCACGGCGTGGCTGATCCTGCGCGGCGGGGCGGCGGGAGTCGGGCGCGCGGCGGAACGGCTCGTGCCCGCGATGGCGGGGCTGTTCCTGCTGCTGTCGCTCTTCGTGCTGTGCTGCCATGCGCAGGCGCTGCCGGGCGCACTGCAGGCTATCGTGGCCGGCGCGTTCTCGCCCCGTACCGCCGTGTCCGGTGTCGGCGGCTTCGGCACGGCGCAGGCCATACAGTGGGGACTGCGCCGCGGCGCGTTCTCGAACGAAGCGGGACTCGGCTCATCCGCGATAGCGCACGGCTCGGCGGCCGCGCGCTCGCCCGGTGAGCAAGGGCTGTGGGGCATATTCGAGGTCTTTGCCGACACGATAGTCATCTGCACCGCGACGGCGCTGACCATACTGTGCAGCGGCGTGGGCATCCCATGGGGCAGCTCGCCGGGGGCTGAACTGCTGCTCTTGGCTTGGGAGACATGCATCCCTGCCGCGCCCGCCGCGTGCTTTATGGCGCTGTCGCTGCTGCTGTTCGCGTTCACATCGGTGCTCGGCTGGGCGCTGTACGGGACGCAGTGCGTCCGGTTCCTCTGGGGGGAAAAAGCAGCCGCACCGTATCGGCTGTGCTTTTCGCTGGCGATAACTGTCGGCTGTCTTGTGTCGCTGCGCACCGTCTGGGCGGCGGCGGATCTTCTGAACGGGCTGATGGCGATACCGAATTTCATTGCGCTCTTCGCCCTGTCCGGCAAAGCGGCAGGGTACGCGGAGATGTGAGGTGGTGCGGCGGAGCGCTGCCCCTTTTAGGGAAAGTTGCGCGTTAGCGCCGAAGGGGTCGCCGGAGTGGAGTCTGGAGCAGAGTGGAAAAGAAAGAGTACATCTAAAACATAATCGTAGGGGACGGCCGCTGT
>CAVCWF010000097.1:0-2803 GCA_963605945.1 Lachnospiraceae bacterium | reverse complement strand
CTCTTCGCCCTGTCCGGCAAAGCGGCAGGGTACGCGGAGATGTGAGGGGGCGGCACCCGGTGATGAATCACCGCGCAAGCGCTGCCCCTACTAGGGGAAGTGGCACGAAGTGTCGAAGGGGTCTCCGGAGTTGAGTCTGGGGCAGAGGGGAAAAGAAAGAGTACATCTAAAACATAATCGTAGGGGACGGCCGCTGTGCCGTCCCGTTTCTTACGTCCTGTACCGTGTAAAAGGCTATGCGTCAGACCACCCCCCCGCTGTCATTGCGAGGAGCGAAGCGACGTGGCAATACGTTTCTCCTTTATGCTGTACGTAAATAAATTACTGTCCGGAAAATAAACGGACTCCCACGACCAGTTTGCGAACTGGTCTCGGAATGACAGAGGTTTTCTGCGCATTGCCATGTCTTTTATCTATTGGCAATAGTCCGAAACTGGCGACCCCTCAGTCGGCCTTACGGCCGCCAGCTCCCCTAAGAGGGGCGCCAAGTGGGTGCAGTGCGCCACATTGCGCCAGTTCCAAATCTTCGCCTCGAAGCGCTGCCCCTCCTAGGGGAAGTGGCACGAAGTGCCGAAGGGGTCGCCAGTTTTGAACCAGCGTCAATTGGCAAAAGAGAGGGTAGAGTAAAGATTAAGTTCTTGCCTCCCTTGTGTAAAGGGAGGTGGGTCGGCGTTAGCCGAGCCGGAGGGATTGTACAACGGAAATTGAAACAAGCGCCGGTTTCATGCAATTCCGCAACAAGCACTGTAAACAATCCCTCAGTCGCTCCGCGACAGCTCCCTTTACACAAGGGAGCCAAGAGGAAGTGGTCTATACGCGGTTCTGTCTTTTCCTTACTGGTACTTTCTGTACACCGGCGACCCCTCAGTCGGCCTTACGGCCGACAGCTCCCCTAAAGGGGGCGTTTACTTCAACAACGCGCGGCGGGCTTTATAATCCGGCATGTACTGCTCTATCAGCGCGTAGAACTGCGCCGAATGGTTCATATACCGCAGGTGCGCAAGCTCATGGACGACGACATAGTCTATCGCTTCCGCCGGGTACTGCATGAGCCGGAACGAGAACGATATCCTCCGCTTGCTGCTGCAGCTGCCGAAGCGCGTCCTTGCGCCGGTTATCGTTATGCCCGCGGGGCGCAGACCCATCAGGCTGCCGTAATACTCGACCCTGCCGGGCAGATACTCCCGCGCCGCCTTCCTCAGGCGCTTTTCCTCATCCGGACTTATCTCGGTCTGAATCGGCCTTGCCCGCTCAAGCTGCGCCTTTATCCAGTCCTCATGCGCGGCGACGAAGCGGTCTATCTCGCGCTTTGCAAGCCGCCGCGGCGCGCGGACAAGCGGTCTGCCATCGCGCACCGATAGCGACAGACTGCGCCGGTCAGACCGTATAAGCTCATAATCCATCATTGTCAAAATCTCCTTGCGTAGCCGCAGCGGCGGCACAGCTCCTCGACGGCTTGGCGGCGCGAGAAGCCCTCGCGTATCGCGGCGGCACGCGGCGAGGCAAGTATCTCGTTCAGCTCCCGCTCAAAAAGATTGCCGAGCGGAACGTCACCGTCATGGTCGAGGCAGCAGGGCACGACCGTCCCGTCGCAGAGAACGCCGACCTGATCGCGCAGGCCGTAGCAGAAGCAGCGCTCTCCAAGCTCGGCGGCAGACATGTCCGGCCAGTCGAACATATCCCCCGGCTCCAGAAACACCCGCGGCGCAAGGCGCAGACTGCGCCGGAACTCCTCCCACGGCTGTGGGAAGCGCCGCGCAAGCTCCGCGCGTATGCGGGGATTCAGCGTCTCGAAGCCTCCGGAATTCCACAGCCGCAGGACGCAGAGTTTCCCGCTCTCCCCTGCCTCCGCCGCAAAATCCGCGCAGGCGCGCAGGTAGTCCTCCGGCTCATCCCCGCCGCTGCCCTCGAACGATTGCAGCGAGACATTCACCTTATGCACCGCCGCACTTTGCAGCAGCAGCGCTCCGCGCTCCGGAAGCAGCGTCCCGTTCGTGGTTATTATCACCTTGAAGCCAAGCTCCGCCGCGATGCCCAGCAGCTCCTCAAGCTGCGGATACAGCAGCGGCTCGCCCATCAGATGCAGGTACAGGTACTCCGTGTGCTTCCTCAGCCGCGCGGCCAATATGCGAAACTCCACGGGCGTCATTATCCGCGCCTCGCGCTTCGTGCCGGGACAGAAGCGGCATCTTAAATTGCATATGTTGCTTATCTCAAGATAGGCTTTTTTCAGCATAATATTGTCTCGCCCCATCCCGCGGGCGGGATGGGGCTTCCTTATCTCACTTTCAGTTATTTCCCCACATTGACTATATTCCGTATCACTTCAGGCGCTATTTTAGCCACCTTGCGGTCATATGTGAGCAATCCGTTGAGTTCGTCCTCCACGTCGCTGAGCTGTGTATACACCGCCGCCGACAGTCCCTGCGCCTTGGCGGGGGCTATCTGCTGCCCGTACAGCTCCTCCAGCGCGATCTGGAGCTGAGCTGCGGTCTCGAAGCTCTTGTAGCCGAAATTGCGCTCGTTGAAGCGGTGGCTGCGCACGGCGTGGTTATACCCGCCGAACTCCGAGAGGACGACGGCGCGGCCAAGCTTATCCGGCTTGAACTTATACTCGCGGAAATACACATGCAGGCTCTTTATCTGCCCGATGTTCTGATCGTGCCAGCCGGAGGCGTGGTCGATTGTACGTGTGGTGTCCATGCCCTTTATGAGCTGGCAGATCTTCGCCGCGTCGAACTGACCCCAGCCCTCGTTGAACGGCACCCACATCGCGATGCAGGGGCAGTTATAGAGATGCCGC
>CAVCWF010000096.1:2269-8025 GCA_963605945.1 Lachnospiraceae bacterium | reverse complement strand
CTCTATAATTCAAATCAAAGCCCAACGAAGTGGGTTTGATTTGAGAAGGAAGAAGGAGATTGCAGAGTGCAGCTTTTGCCGCAAGGCGGAAGCGGAACGGTGCAAGCTTCTTCTGACGAGACGAAAAGACGCGCTGTCAGGCGTGTCTGCCCTTGTTAACTGATACTTCTGTTCAAACCTTTTTGCCAGAATAGTAATTGCAAAGTATTATAGCATAAAGACCACCAGATTTCCAGCTCTGCATTGCTGGTGAAGTCTGTAAAAAATCCCGGCAACATTACAAAAATGTAAGACAAAACGCGGATTTTGTAAGGCAAAGCTATGGCAGCGCCGCGGCACGGCGGGTATCATGGGCTTAAGCAAAACTTAAACATCCTGCCGCTTGTTCCTTAAAGCGGCAGGGGACTATAATTTTGCCATACTACCGAGGAGGCGAGTATATGTCTATAAAACAGATAAACTTCATCATAGCCTGTGTTTTCTTCGTATGCTATGCTTACCAGTTTATATATATCCCGATAAGCTGGCGGGGGAGACGCACCGCGCATAAGCCGCCTAAGCTGCACCGCTTCGCCGTGCTCATCGCTGCGCGCAACGAGGAGGCGGTCATCTCAGAGCTTATAGACAGCATCAACGCTCAGGACTACCCATCCGGGCTTATTGATATATATGTCGCCGCCGACAACTGCACCGACGGCACCGCGAAGACGGCGCGCAGTCACGGCGCGCGGGTGTTTGAGCGCTTCGACACACAGCACGTCGGCAAGGGCTACGCGCTGGACTTCCTGCTCAGCCACATCCCGCACGAGTACGACGCGTACCTTGTCCTCGACGCCGACAACGTCATCGCGCCGGATTACATACGCCACATGGATCAGACCCTGTCTGACGGCTACAAGATCGCCACCAGCTACCGCAATTCCAAAAACTACGGCGACAACTGGATATCCGCGGGCTACGCGCTGTGGTTCCTGCGCGAGTCGCGCTATCTCAACGGCGCGCGCTACACGATCGGCAGCAGCTGTGCGGTGTCCGGCACGGGCTTCGCGTTCACGCGGGAGATACTCGACCGCATCGGTTCGTGGCATTTTTTCCTGCTCACCGAGGACATCGAGTTCACGATCGACAACGTGGTACACGGCGAGAAGATCGGCTATTGCCGGGAGGCGGTGCTGTATGACGAGCAGCCCACGGATTTCCGCCAGTCGTGGCGGCAGCGGCTCCGCTGGTCGAGGGGCTATTTGCAGGTGTTCGGCCGCTACGGGCTTGACCTGATGAAGGGCATGTTCGGAGGCAGCTTCTCCTGCTACGACATGGCGATGAACATCATGCCGGCGGCGGTGCTCAGCTGTGTGAGCATCGTGGTGAACGTTGCGGCGGCGCTCCAGACCTTCCTCGCGGGCGGCGATTTGTCCGGCCTGATGCTGTCTGTCGCACAGCTTGTGGCGAACCTCTACCTCACGCTGTTCGCGCTTGGCGCGATAACCACAATCAGCGAGTGGCGGCAGATACACTGCTCAAGCTTCAAAAAGGTTCTGTACGCGTTCACCTTCCCGCTGTTCATGCTGACCTACCTGCCGATAGTCGTCGTGTCGCTTTTCGTCTCTCCGGGCTGGAAGCCGATAGCCCATCGCCGCGCATGCACGGTGCGACAAATAATGAGCATAAAGTAAACCGCATCCGGGCGACTGATATTATCAGCTGCCCGGAATTTTTTCGCGCACAGGGGAGTCAAAACTATTTTCCTTTATTTTCTTGTTGTATAAACTAAAATGTTACAGCGCTATATGACGGCCTTCGTAGAATTACATAATTATAATAAACTTACAATTATGTAAACTTAGGAGGACTACATATGGCAACTGAGGGAGGAAAACTGTTTGCCGGACGGATACCGCGAGGCAAGCTTGACCCGCGCTTCGGCACGGCGCTGCGCTGCGGCGGATATATGCTGGCGGGCTTCGTGACGGCCTGCGCGCGGGTGCTGGCGTCGGGCGCGCCGTTCGGGATGGCATTCGTGGCCGCCGCGGGGCCGGGCGTCAAGGGCGTATTCGCGCTTGCGGGGGCAGCGCTGGGCTACCTGCTGAGCGGCGGCATCGACTGGGGGATACGCTATATCGCGGCCGCCGTGCTGGTGTACACCGTGGGCTTCGTGTTTCAGGAGCTGGAATTTTATAAGCGCGGCCTGTTCATGCCTGCGGTTGCAGGACTGGTCATGGCGCTGACCGGATTTCTGGGCAGCTTTTCCGCAAAGCCCGACGAGATACCCCTCGCGGCGAAGCTCGTGCTTGAGACATCGCTCGCTTTCGGCGGCTGCTACTTTTTCCGCGAGGCGCTCTCGACCGCGCCGCGCAGGAGCGAGACAGATGAACTGCGCCACAGCGCTGCGCTGCTCATTTCAGCCGCCTGCGTGCTGATAGCGGTGGGGCGGATAGAGCTGTTCGGTCTCGTGTCGGTCGGACGCTGGGCGGCGCTGCTGCTGGTGATGGCCTCGGCCATGCAGGGCGGGATGCTGACCGGCGCCGCCGTCGGTACGGTCATGGGCATCGCCATGGATATTTCGCACGGCGGCGCGCCGTTTTATACGATGGTGTTCGCTTTTTCTGGGCTGCTCGCCGGTGTGTTCGGCAAGCACGGACGGATACTCTTCACGCTGTCGTTTCTGGTTGCAAACGCGATCGCGGTGATCTGCGCGTGGGATTCGGACAGATACCTCGGCGCGCTGCTGGAGTGCTTCTGCGCGGCGGTGGTGTTCGTGCTGCTGCCGACACAGCTGCTCACCCACGCGGGCGTGATACTCCAGCGCATGGAGCGCGGCAGCGGCGAGACGAACCTGCGCCGCTATGTTGCCGGGCATGTGCGCGAGTTGGGCGACGCGTATGCGGAGCTGTTCGAGGTCGTGCGGCGGAATATCGAGGAGCCGTATAACGACGAGAACATCGCGCGGATATTTGACCGCGCCGCAGATCAGGTCTGCATAAAGTGTAAGTTCAAGAACCGCTGCTGGAATGCGGAGTATGTCGATACCCTGTCGGCCATGAACGACGCGTCGCGCGCCATGCAGGAGCACGGGAGCCTTGAAAACACCGACTTTCCGGGCTTCTTCCGCGAAAAGTGCGTGAGCCTGATGCCCTTTGTCGCGGCGGTGAACGGCGAGCTGCGCGCGATGGCGTACAGGCGGCAGCTTCAGGCGAAGCTGTCCGAAAACCGCAGTGCGGCGTGGGGGCAGTATCAGGACATGGCCGCCATGCTTGGGCGTATCGCGGCGGAGCTGGGCAGCGTGAACGGCGCGGATCCTTTGGCTGAGCGCAGATTGCAGCGCTACCTGAAGAGTCTGGATATCGACGCCGAGACTGCCGTCTATCGCGACGGGCGCGGCCGACTGCGCGTCAGCATCGAGAGCGGCCGGCTGAATCCGCTTACCGGGCTTGACGACTGGCTTGAAAAGCTGTCGGCGGTCGTTGGGGTGCGGCTGTGCCTGCCGAACGAGCTTCCGGACGGCTGCTCGTGCATGACGCTGCTGGAGGCGGAGCCGCTGGCGGTGTCCGTCGGTATAGCGGCGCTGAAAAAGCGCGGGGAGAAGGTGAGCGGAGATCGCGGCAGCTACTTCAAAACCGACTCCGGCGTGCTCTGCGTTATTCTCTCCGACGGTATGGGCACCGGCAGCGAGGCCGCCAAGGAGAGCGCAGAGATAGTCGGCATACTCGAAAAGTTCCTGCGCTCCGGCGCTGACCCCGCCGTCGCCATGAAGCTTCTCAACTCCGTCATGCTCCTGCGCGGCGGGGACGGCAGCTGGGGCTACGCCACGGTCGATCTCATGTGCGTCGACCTCTTCTCCGGCGAGACCTGCTTTTATAAATACGGCGCCGCGCCGTCATACGTGATGAACAGCGGGCGCATCCGGCGGATAAAGGGCGAGACTCTGGCCGCGGGGCTGAACCTCGGCGACGGGGAAGCGCCCGATCTTGTGCGAATGCGGCTGCGCCCCGGCTCGACGGCGGTCATCGCCTCGGACGGCGTGATAGTTGACGAGGACGACGGCTGGCTGAAAACGCTGCTCCAGAAGAGCGGCGAGGACATGAAGTCGCTTGCGAAGGCCACGCTCAAGGAGGCCGAGCAGCAGTACGGCGCGGAGGACGATATGACGGTCGTAACGGTGCGCGTGGAGGAGCGCGTATGAGGCCGGGACTGCGCTGGCGGCTTGCCGATCTGGGCAGGTCGTTCAGGGACGCGCTGTTTGCGGCCCCGGACGGCGCGCAGCCTATGGAGCCGCTGCGCGGAACGGCGCGGCGCGTGATCGTCGTTCCGTCGCCCGATCCGCGCGTCTTTGAGCAGGCGGTGTTCATCGTCAGCGACGATTATCTGCACACGCCCGGAAAGAGTCAGACAGAGCTTCTGCGCCGTGCGCGTGAGGCGGCGGGGAAGTATGCTTCGGAGCAGCTGCCGCCGAGGCGGGCGAGACCGCAGCTTGTCCCGATGCTGTCTGCGGCCACGGCGGCGGTGCTCCTGACGCTGACGCTCCTCATGCTCACCGGACATATCTAGGCGCAAAAATTCCCCCGAAGCAAAGCCTTGCTCTGCTTCGGGGGAATATCGCGTTCGGCTATATCAGCATCCGCAGCTGCCGCCGCAGCCGCATCCACCGTCGTCGGCGCTGCCGCATCCGCCGCCGCAGCCTCCGCCACAGCCGCCGCATCCACCGCCGCATCCGCCGCCGTCGAATTCGGGAGAGATGGACAGCAGACCGCTCACGAGCATATCGGCGGCCATGTCTGCGCCGCCGCAGTAGCCCAGAACGGGCACGATGCCTGCGCTCAGCAGCAGGGCGCGGGCTTCATCGCCCATCTGGCTGACGATGACCGCGTCAACGTCGTTCTCGCGCATGAGGTCGGCCATCGCCTGATGACCGTGCCGGTCAGAGCAGTCGATGAGCTTTTTGACGCAGGAGTCGACATTGGTGTCCTGATAATCGTATATCGCGAAGCACTCGGCGTGGCCGAAATGCTCGCCTATCTGACCGTTGTTGTATGCGACGGCTACTTTCATTTATCGCCTCTCCTCTCAATGACGTCGGCAATGCCGGAGATGTTCCCGCCGTCCACGGACTCGACCTCGCCCGCGTCGACCATAGCGGCGATGACCGGGTCGATCGGCAGACGCGCGGTGTTCTCGATACCGAATTCCTTCGCGACCTTGTCCACCTTGCTCTCGCCGAATATTGCGTGCTCCTTGCCGCAGTCCGGGCACTTGTAGTAGGACATATTCTCGACGATGCCGAGTACGGGCACGTTCATAAGCTTGGCCATGTTGACGGCCTTGGCGACGATCATGCTCACCAGATCCTGCGGGGTGGTGACGATGACCACGCCGTCAATGGGCAGGGACTGGAACACAGTCAGCGGCACGTCGCCGGTTCCGGGAGGCATATCGACGAACATGTAGTCCACATCCGTCCAGAGCACGTCCGTCCAGAACTGGGTGACGACGCCGGCGATGACGGGACCGCGCCACACGACAGGCTCAGTCTCGTTTTCGAGGATGAGGTTTATAGACATGACCTGCAGGCCGGTGTGCGTTGTGACGGGGAGGAGATACTCCTCGGTGCCGCGGGCGTGCTCGGTGATGCCGAAGGCCTTGGGAATGGAGGGGCCGGTGATGTCCGCGTCGAGAACGGCCGCGTTGTAGCCGCGGCGCTGCATCTCGGAGGCGAGCAGGCTCGTGACGAGGGATTTGCCGACGCCGCCCTTGCCGCTCAC
>CAVCWF010000096.1:0-2259 GCA_963605945.1 Lachnospiraceae bacterium | reverse complement strand
CTCACAACGCCGATGACCTTCTTGACGCTGGAGCCCTCGTGAAGCGCCTTGCGGAAGGATTCCGCGCTGCGCTCGCTGCAGCTCTCGCCGCAGGTTGAACAATCATGTGTGCATTCGCTCATTTGAAGTACATACCTTTCTTTTTTTGTAGTTGTGTCCCGGAATGTGACAAACTATAATTATTTTTTGATGATTTTCCGCACCGCGCGGACAAGATACATCGCCGCAACGCCGGTGAATACGCCGGTGATGATGCCGGAGGCGGCGAGCACCGGAGCGTAATAGAGCAGCCCCGGAGTTTTGACGATGAGCGCGCAGGCCATAAGCTGCCCCGCGTTGTGCGCGACGGCGGCGGCTGCGCTGACGACCCAGATGAGCTTTTCCGGAAAGCGCCCGACCAGCAGGCACATCACGATATACGCCAGCACACCGCCGGATATGCTGTATATCAGCGCGGCGGGGCTGCCGGTGAACATCGCGCCCATGATTATCCTCAGCAGCAGGACGATACCGGCCTCCTTCTTGCCGAGCAGGAGCATGGCCGTGAGCGTGATGATGTTGGACAAGCCGAGCTTTACGCCGGGGATCGGCACGGGCGCGGGTATCTGCGCTTCGATAACAAATATCGTCAGCGCCATGGCGGTCAGCAGCGCCATGAACGCGAGTCTTTTCGTCTTAGCCATCTATCGCGTCTCCATAGATCTCTATAACGAGCCTGTGCGGCATACACACTATCGGCACTCCCGCCGTTGTCAGCTTGCCCTGACGCACGCATATCCCGTCCGGGCAGTCGGCCTCGGTGACGGATATCGCGCCCGGCTCGACGTGTATGGTGTTGTGCCCGTAGGCGGTGTCGATGTCGATGTCGTACGCCTCCGTGACGCGGCTGAGATCGACGGTCTGAAGCAGCTCACCGTCCACGCTTATCCGCGCGACGGAGCCCTCCGGCGCGAACAGCTTCAGCGCGATAAAAGCGCCGGCACATACGATAAAGACCAACGCCAGAATCAGTATCCACATTTTCTTCTTATCTTTAAACATAAGCCCATTTTAAGATGTTCCGGGGAAAATGTCAATGCCCCTTTGCGGCGCGCGGCCGCGGCGGCAATTGCGGCTTGAATATGCCGCTCAAGTTTGGTACAATATAGAAGAAATCCCGGCGTTTATGAGGTGAATCGAATGCTAGATATACATTGCCATATGCTGCCCGGAGTGGACGACGGCTCCGACTCGATGGATACGTCGCTGCTGATGGCGTCGATGGCGGCGGAGAGCGGGGTGGAGACCGTGATAGTCACTCCGCATTGTAACATCCCCGGAGAGGCGGCAAATTATCCGTCGCGGGAGCTGCTGGGCAGGTTCATGGCGCTGCGCGAGGCCATCGACGCGGCGAAAATACCGCTGCGCATCCTCGCGGGAGCAGAGGTATTCTGCACGGCGGACATCGCGGAGCTCATCCGCGCGAAAAAGCTGCTGACTCTTGCGAGCAGCCGCTATATACTGGTGGAGTTTGCGTTCAATGAGGATTCGATAGAGATGAATTCGCGCTTGGAGCAGATATTTGCCGAGGGGCTGACGCCGGTGATCGCGCACCCGGAGCGGTATAATGCCGTCCAGCGGGACAGAACACTGCCGGAGCGGTGGTTCGCGTCGGGCTACGTGCTGCAGGTCAATAAGGACAGCATCTTCGGCGGCCTCGGCCAGCGCGCCAAGCGCACCGCGGAGTTTATTCTCGGTCAGGGGCTGGCGCATATCGCGGCGAGCGACGCGCACAGCACCTATTCCCGCAATCCGGAGCTTGCCCGCCTGCGCGAGCACATAAGCCTGAACTATTCCGAGGACTACGCGCGGATACTGCTGGAGGAGAATCCAAAGCGTATCATAGAAAATAAGCCCATGCTGAGGGCGTGACGCGCGGGGCGGGTGTATATTGAGTGCCATTAGAGAAAAGACGATGTTGATACCGCTTTTCTCGGCTCCATTGTGTAAAGGGAGCTGTCGCGAAGCGACTGAGGGATTGTCCCATGTGCTGTAAATATTACGTATTCGCCCCAAACGGCGCATAGTTTGCCACTTACACCGCACAATCCCTCCGGCTCGGCTTGCGCCGCCCCACCTCCCTTTACACAAGGGAGGCGCTTTGCGGCGCAAATGGAGGCAAGAACCTAATCTTTACTGCGCTCTTTCTTTTGCACCCTGCTCGCGTCGTTACTCTGGCGACCCCTTCGGCACTTCGTGCCACTTCCCCTAGAAGGGGCA
>CAVCWF010000095.1:0-6333 GCA_963605945.1 Lachnospiraceae bacterium | reverse complement strand
ACTCTGGCGACCCCTTTCCCCAGTGTGCGCACTGGGGACTTCCCCTAAGAGGGGCAGCGCTCCGCGGCAAAGGTTTTGGACGGGCGCAGTGGTTGCACCGCACCCCTCTTGGCGCCCCTACTAGGGGAGCTGGCGGCGTTAGCCGACTGAGGGGTCGCCGGAGTTGGGATATTGCCATTAGGGAAAAGACAGAGTACAGTATAGGTTACGGGACGGCACGGGGGCCGTCCCCTACGGTGTGATTTGGGGTGCTCCGTTTCTTTTCCACCCTGCTCTAGTCACCACTCTGGCGACCCCTTTCCCCAGTGTGCGCACTGGGGACTTCCCCTAAGAGGGGCAGCGGGGGGGAGCGAGTACATCGCCCTACCACCGATAAATACCGTATATTTGAATTTTAATCTCGGCGTTCAGCTTTGTCAAGGAGGACTGCCATGCTGAAATTTGGAATCGACCGCGCGGCGGAATTCGCGCCGCTGTTCACGGGGCGCGTCGCGCTGATCACCGCGCCGTCCGGGCGCAGCTCCGACAACGTCGGCAGCATCGACATTCTGCGCCGGCGCTTCGACCTGCGGCTGCTGCTCGCGCCTGAACACGGCGTCCGCGGCGACATGCCCGCGGGCGCACTGTTCGACGGCGGCGTCGACCGCGTCAGCGGCCTGCCCGTGATGAGCATGTACAGCCGCGACTCCAAGCGCCTGCCGCGCGCCGCGCTCGACGGCTTCGACACGCTCGTCTACGACATTCAGGACGTCGGCTGCCGGTACTACACCTTCATCTCTACGCTCAAAATCGCGCTGGAGGACTGCGCCGCGAACGGCAAGCGGCTCGTCGTGCTCGACAGGCCGAACCCGCTGGGCACCTCAACCGAGGGCTGCGTACTCGACCGCGCGGTCGGGAGCTTCGTCGGCTGCTACGACATCCCGGCGCGCTACGGCCTGAGCTGCGGCGAATTCGCCCTGATGCTCAACGCCGAGGAAAAGCTCGGCTGCGAGCTGCACGTCGTCCCATGCGAGGGGCTGACGCGCGGGATGAGCTTCCCCGACTGGGGCAAGCCGTGGGTCATGCCCAGCCTCGCGATGCCGCGCTACGAGACAGCGCTGCTCTACCCCGGAACCTGCCTCATCGAGGGCACAAACTGCTCCGAGGGGCGCGGCACCGCCGACCCCTTCGCAATAATCGGCGCGCCGTTTGTCGACGCGGAGGAGCTTTGCCGCGAATTCTCCGCCCTCGCGCTGCCCGGCGCGGCGGCGACGCCGGTATACTTCACGCCCACGGCCTCCAAGCACTGCGGAGAGCTGTGCGGCGGCGTGCAGCTGCACGTCATGGACGCGGCCGCGCTGCGCCCCTACGAGCTGGGCGTGCGGCTGCTCGACCTGCTGCGGCGGCTGTATCCGGAAGATTCCCGCTTCCTGCCGCCCGTGCGCGCCGACGGCAAGCCCTTCATCAGCCTGCTGGCGGGGCACCGCGAGTTTGAAAAGCCCGACTGGGACGCGGATGCGCTGCTCGCCCGCGCCGAACGCGAGAGCGCGGGATTCGCGCGCCGCTGCGAGAAGTACAGACTTTACTGAACGGGGGAAAATGTTGTGAATATTCGTGAAATGATCGGCCAGCGGCTGGTTTTCGGCTTCAAGGGTACGGAGCTGCCGCCGGAATTCATAGAGCTTGTGCGCGAGTTCAAGCTCGGCAATGTGATACTTTTCAGGTACAATGTGGAAAACACGGCGCAGCTGCGCAGGCTCTGCGCCGGGATACAGGAGCTTGTGCGCCGCGAGACGGGGCACCCCGCCTTCATCACCATCGACCAAGAGGGAGGCATGGTCACGCGCCTGCCTGCCGACGCAGTGAACGTCCCCGGCAGCATGGCCATCGCCGCGACGGGGCGCGTCCGCGACGCTTACGACTGCGCGGGCATCACCGCGCGCCAGCTGCGCGGCATCGGCGTCAACTTCAACCTCGCGCCCGACCTCGACGTCAACAGCAACAGCATGAACCCGGTCATCGGCGTGCGCAGCTTCGGCGACGACGCGGCGCGGGTCGCGGAGCTGGGCGCGCAGGCCGTGCGCGGCTACGGCGCGGCGGGGCTGCTCTGCTGCGGCAAGCATTTCCCCGGCCACGGGGACACGGCGGTCGACTCCCACCTTGGCCTGCCCTGCATCGACAAGAGCCTCGCGGAGCTGGAGCGTACAGAGCTTGTGCCGTTCCGCGCCGCGATCGGGGCCGGGATCCCGGCGATAATGAGCAGCCACATCCTGTTCCCGCAGATCGAGCCGTCGGGCGTGCCGGCGACGATGAGCCGCCGCATCATGCACGATATCCTGCGCGGCGGACTGGGCTTTGACGGGCTGGTGCTCAGCGACTGCATGGTCATGGACGCGATCCGCCTGCACTACGGCACCGCGAACGGCGTCGTCGCGGCGATGAAGGCCGGGGTCGACATGGTGTTCGTGTGCAGCAACCCCGCGCTTCAGCGCGAGAGCGCCGAGGCCGCAGTCGCGGCGGCGGAGCGCGGCGAGATAGACCTGTCGGAGACCGAGGAATCGGTGCGCCGCATCCTCGCGGCGAAGGATCGCTTCGCAGATATCGGCGCGGAGCCGGGGCTGTGCTCGCGCGATGAGGATTTCGCCGCGGCGAGGGACGTCTCGCGGCGCGCGATCGTCCATGTCGGCGGAAAGATCTGCGCGGCGGGGGAGGGGAGCTTCTTCGTCGGCTGCGCGGATTACCGCATGACGCAGGCGTCGAACGCCGACCCTGAGGCGCGCCCGTTCCCGGAGTACATGCAGCGGCGCTTCGGCGGAAAGGCCGCCGTGTGTTCGACCGACCCGGACGACGCGGAGATAGCGAAAATTGTCGAAACGGCGGCGGGCTGCGGGAACATCATCATGTCCACCTGCAACGCGCACATCTACCGCGGGCAGCTGAAGCTCGCGCGGGCGCTGGCGGAGACGGGCATCGAAATGACCGCCGCCGCGCTCAGAAATCCCTACGACCTGCCGCTGCTGCCGCAGAATATCGGGCGGCTCGCGGTCTGGGATTATTCGGCGGACAGCCTTGCGGCGCTGTGCGAGGTGCTGCGGGGCGGCGAGTGCACCGGGCGGATGCCGGTGAATATCTGACGAGGTGAGAGCGATGTTCATAGCCGGGATTGACGGCGGGGGAACAAGCACAAAGCTTGAAATAAGGACGGCGGAGAACCGGTTCGTGCGGCGCGGGAGCTTCGGCGCGTTCAACATCTCCGCCATCGGCGAGGCGGGCTTCGCCGCGCGGCTGCGCGAGGTGCTCGCTGCCTGCGGGGACATGGCCGACTGCGCCGCGATATGCTTCGGCAGCGCGGGAATTTCGGTCGGCGCGGCGAGGGAGATCATCCGCTGCGAGCTTGCGGACGCGGGCTTCGCGGGGCGGCTCGTCCTGCGCGGCGACCATGAGATCGCCCTGCGCGGCGCGATCTCCGGCGCGGGCGGGATACTCATCGCCGGGACGGGGTCGATATGCTGCGGCGTCGACGAAAACGGGCGCTTTGCGCGCGTCGGCGGCTGGGGGCATCTGATCGACGACGGCGGCAGCGGCTACGCCATCGGGCGCGACGCGCTGGCGCTGACGGTGCGCGGCGAGGACGGCAGAGCGCCGCGGGGCGCGCTGCATGACGCGGTGCTGCGCCGGACGGGCGCGGCAGACGCGCGCGGGATAGTTGAGTTTACCTACCATGGTGCGTCGAAGGCCGAGGTCGCGGCGCTCGCGGCCGAGGTGCTGCGGCTTGCGGCGGAAGGCGATGCGCAGAGCGCGGCGATACTCCGCCGGGAGGCGGAGGAGCTGCGGGCGCTGGTCTCGGCGCTGGCGCGGGAGCTTGCGGCTGCGCGGCCGCGCATCGCGCTGATGGGCGGGCTGCTCGCGGAGGAGAATGTGTACCGCGAAGCGGTGTGCGCGGCGCTGGACGGCACGGCGCAGCCCGTGCGGCCGGAGCATGACGCGCTCTGGGGCGCGGCGCAGCTCGCGTTCGAGGCGGGGGAGGAATGACAGCTTTTTATATTGCCGTTTCTTTTGCCTAATGGCAATAGACCGAGACTGGCGACCCCTCAGGCGGTCTTACGACCGCCAGCTCCCCTAAAAGGGGCGCCGAGGGGGTGCGGAGCGGCGACGGGGCGCCAAGGGGGTGCGGTGGGGTCTTTGCGCCGGTGCGAAATCTTTGCCGCGGAGCGCTGCCCCTACTAGGGGAAGTCCCCAGTGCGCACACTGGGGAAAGGGGTCGCCGGTCTTGGGCTAGCGCCAATAGGTAAAAGACAGAACAATATAACGATTACGGGACGGCCTCCGTGCCGTCCCGATTTATTGCTTTTTGTGTCAATGTAAAAATCGACGCGTCAACCCAAAATAACCTGTCATTGCGAGGAGCGAAGCGACGTGGCAATCCGTTCTCTTTTGTTTGGCGGGCGATTTAAGTGTTGGCGAAAGGGGATGCGGATTCCCACGACCAGTGTGAGCACTGGTCTCGGAATGACAGGGGGCTTTATGTTGCCGTGTCTTTTATACAATGGTGATAAACCAAGGCCGCAAACAATCCCTCAGTCAGCCTTACGGCTGACAGCTCCCTTTACACAAGGGAGCTTTTTTCTAATCGTCTTGCTGCCGGGTCTTTTACCTAATGGCAGTTACTCAAGACTGGCGACCCCTCAGTCACGGCTGACGCCGTGCCAGCTCCCCTAAGAGGGGAGCCGCTTCGCGGCATGGGTTGGGGACTGGCGCGCCGATTTAAACATTGCATAATTTTCAACCTGTCAATACGGGACTCCCCTAAGAGGGGCGCCGAGAGTGCGCCGCGTGACGGCAGATTGTACAACGCACTGCGCGCGGATGCGAGCGGGGCATAGCCCTTCCGCACAATTACTTCAAAAAATACATGCATTTCAATGTTGAAAATCCCCAAATTTTGTGTTATTTTTATATCTAAGAGCCGTACATGATAGCAATACTAACAAAAACTTGTACAATCACTATGAGATGTATAATTGCAAATTGTGAAAATATATGCTATACTAATTTTTGCAAATCGCTGATTAAGCGCAGACCCGGATCAGTAGAAAACGGCAGATGACAAATCTATAATCTCATCGCCGTATAATTAAGAAGGAAAAGAAAGGAAGAACCACATGGACGAAAAGTATAATGCCCTATTTACTCCGTGGAAGATTGGCAATGTGGAAATACCTAACCGCATCGTACAATGTTCCATGGGCGGCACCTCCCTCTTCGGTTGGCTGGAGCCTAACCACTTCGACAAGGAGGCCGCCTACTTCCTCCTCAACCGCGCGCAGGACGGCGTCGGCCTGATCCTCCCCGGTATGCAGTGCGTTCGCGATACCATGGGTATCCCCGGCCGCAAGTGGCTCTGGCAGAACGACCGCATGTTCAAAGAACTCAAGCCCTACATGGAAGAGTTCCACAAGACCGGTTCCAAGCTCTTTATTCAGCTCGCCGCAGGCTTCGGCCGCTCCATGGCTATCAACGGCTGGATGAGCGTTCTCGCAAAGAACGACCTGCTCAACAAGCTCGCTTCCCCCATCGTTGACGTTCAGTACTCCTGCGCGTCCGCTTCCGCTACCCCCAACCGCTGGAACGAGGATCTCAAGTCCCGTCCCATGACCCGCGCCGAGATCAAGGAAATGGTCGAAGCCTTCGGTAAGACCGCGAAGAAGCTCCGCGATGCCGGCGTCGACGGCGTTGAGATCCACGCTGTCCATGAAGGCTACCTGCTCGACCAGTTCACCATGAAGAACTGGAACTTCCGTACCGACGAGTACGGCGGATCCTTCGAAAACCGCTTCCGCTTCCCCGTCGAGATCGTCAAGTGCATCCACGAGTATGCCGGCGACGACTTCCCCGTCTCCCTGCGTTACTCCGTCGTCTCCAAGACCAAGGGCTGGGGCAAGGGCGCTATGCCTTACGAGGAGGACTTCGAGGAGTTCGGCCGCGATATGGAAGAGTCCGAGAAGGCTGTCAAGTACCTCGAAGAGGCCGGCTACGCAATGTTCAACTGCGACAACGGCACCTACGACGCTTGGTACTGGGCACATCCGCCTCAGTACATGCCCGACAACTGCAACCTGAAGTATGTTGAGCACATCAAGAACTTCACCAACGCCCCCGTCGTCTGCGCAGGCCGTATGGATCCTGTCAAGGCCGCCGAGGAGATCGCCGCGGGCCGTCTGGATGCAGTTGCTATCGCACGTCAGAACCTCGTCGACCACGAGTGGGTACATAAGATAAAAGAAGGACGTCAGGACGAGATCAAGCCCTGCATCCGCTGCCACAACGGCTGCTTCAACTTCGCAAAGTACAAGG
>CAVCWF010000094.1:0-11580 GCA_963605945.1 Lachnospiraceae bacterium | reverse complement strand
GCCCTACAGCGTCGTGCTGTTTGACGAGATAGAAAAGGCGCACCCGGACGTTATGAACATCCTGCTCCAGATCCTTGACGACGGCCGCATCACCGACGCGCAGGGCAGGACTGTGAACTTTGAAAACACCATTATCGTCATGACCACGAACGCCGGCAGCAACAACAAGTCCGGCAGCGTCGGCTTCGGCGGCTCGATAAGCGACATGAGCCGTGAGCGCACCATGAAGGCGCTCAACGAGTTCCTGCGCCCTGAGTTCATCAACCGCGTCGATGAGGTCATCTGCTTCAACCAGCTCACGGAAGAGAACTTCCGCGCCATTGCGGGGCTCATGCTCGGCGAGCTGCGCGATGTGATGAAAGAAAAGAACATCGCTCTCACGTGGGACGACAGCCTTGCCGACTACCTCGTCAAAAAGGCCTACTCCGTCACCTACGGCGCGCGCAACCTGCGCCGCACGATACAGAAGGATATCGAAGACGTCCTTGCGCAGCGGATCGTTGAGAACCGCGGCAGGGAGATAAAGAGCATCGCCATGTCCGCGCAGGACGGCGCGGTGACTATCGCGATCGGAGAGTGAGACTATGGAAAGACTGCTGACCGTTCTCGGTGATATAACCAAACAGAGCGTTGACGCGATCGTGAACGCCGCGAACTGCTCACTGCTCGGCGGCGGGGGAGTGGACGGCGCGATCCACCGCGCCGCGGGGCCTGAGCTTCTGGCCGAGTGCCGCACGCTGCACGGCTGCGAGACCGGCAAGGCCAAGATCACCGGCGGCTACCGTCTCCCCGCGAAGCACGTCATCCATACCCCCGGCCCCGTGTGGCACGGCGGCGCGCACGGCGAGGATGAGCTGCTGGCGTCGTGCTACCGCTCCTGCCTGCTGCTCGCGGCGGAAAACGGCTGCAAAACCGTCGACTTTCCGTCGATAAGCACGGGCGTGTACCATTTCCCGCTTGACCGCGCGGCGAAGATCGCGATAAGCACCATCGACGCTGTGACCGCCGGGCATCCGGAGATAGAGCGTGTGCGCATGGTGTGCTTTGATTCGCGCACGAAGCAGGCGTATGAGAACGCGCTGCGCGAGGTGCGCGGATGAAGCGGCTCGTAAGGCTGCAATATAATTCGCCGGTCGTGCTGACGTTCGCGCTGCTCTCGCTTGCGGCGCTGCTGCTGGACAAGCTCACCGGCGGCTGGACGACAATGAAGCTCTTCAGCGTCTACCGTTCGCCGCTGACGGATGTACTGACCTACCCGCGCTTTGTGCTGCACGTGCTGGGGCACTCCGGGTATTCGCACTATATCGGCAACATGATGATGATACTCGTCGTCGGCCCGCCGCTTGAGGAGAAATACGGCAGCCGCAGTCTGTTCTGGGCAATATTTCTCACGGCGCTGGTGTCCGGGCTTGTGCAGTGGCTGTTCTTTCCGGGGACGGCGCTGCTCGGCGCGTCGGGCATCGTGTTTATGATGATCGTCATGTCGTCGCTCGCCGGGATGAAGGACGGGTATATCCCCATCACGCTTATCCTCGTGCTGGTGCTGTACCTTGGCGGAGAGATCGTCGACGGCGTCGTGCTGAGCGACAACGTCTCGCAGCTGACGCATATCATCGGCGGAATCTGCGGCGCGGTCATGGGGCTGAACATGAGGAGGTAGGCGCGATGAGCGGGAAAGAGGCGCTGCTGATAAGCGCATGTCTGCTGGGCGTCGAGTGCAAATACAGCGGCGGGCATAATGCGATGGCCGCGGAGAAGATAGCGGCGCTGCGGGAGAAGTACCGGCTTGTCCCGGTCTGTCCGGAGACGGCGGGCGGCCTGCCGACCCCGCGCGATCCGAGCGAGCGGCGCGGCGGCGCGGTCGTGAGCTGCAAGGGCAGGGACATGACGGCGGAGTATTCCAAGGGCGCGGACGTCGCGGTGAGCCTTGCGGAGAAAAACGGCTGCAAGATGGCGCTTCTCAAGGAGAAAAGCCCGTCGTGCGGCAGCGGCGTGATATATGACGGCACGTTCACCGGACGCTTGGTTGCCGGGGACGGCCTCGCCGCCGAGCGGCTGAAAGCCCGCGGCGTGAGAGTATGTGGCGAATCCGAAGTTGATGAGATAATCTGAACCCATGGGCGGAGCGAACAGCTCCGCCCATGGGTTTTGTCGTGGGGGTGGGGGCGGTTATGGTGCGCGGTTTCTTTTCCGTCCTGCTCGGCTCCCTTGTGTAAAGGGAGCTGTCGCGGAGCGACTGCGGGATTGCCCCATGCGCGGTAATTTTACGTATTTGCCCAAAACGGCGCGTAATTGAACATTACACCGCACAATCCCTCCGGCTCGGCTCACGCCGACCCACCTCCCTTTACACAAGGGAGGCTACGGGTGTTGGTTCGCTTGTCTCTTTCTTTTCCCCAATGCGCGTATCGTTACTCTGGCGACCCCTTCGGCACTCCGTGCCACTGTCTCGCCGCGCCGCCGTTACACTACCCTAGAAGGGGCAGCGCTTCGCGGCAAAGATTTTGCACTGGCGCGATGGTTGTACCGAACCCTTGGCGCCCCTCTTAGGGGAGCTGTCGCGCAAGCGACTGAGGGGGCGCCAGTGTGGAGAAATTGCCATTAGGGAAAAGAGAAAGCAATATATAGAAACCCTCTGTCATTGCCCCTAAAGGGACTAGGCGGCATATTAATGAATCGTGGTATGCCGCCGTCGCGAGGAGCGAAGCGACGTGGCAATCCGTTCTTCTTAGGTCGGCAGTACGTTTTCGTACGGTGCAAAGTTTGCGGGATTTCTCTCCCTCAGTCGGCTAACGCCGACAGCTCCCTTGTCAGAGGGAGCCAAAGGAGGTGTACATCAATTTCCGCGCGGCGCAGGACGCAAGGGTTACGGGGACGGCCGCTGTGCCGTCCCTCCCCCGCACAACAAACAGCCTTGGGCAAACGCCCAAGGCTGTTCACAACAACAATATTATCTTACGGTCTGCGGCCGTTGCAGAGATAGAACACCGTCAGCAGGCCGGGGCCGCAGTGCGCGCCGATGACCACGCCGAGGCTGGTTATCGTTATCTCGCCGAGGTCGGGGAACGCTTTCTTCAGCTCGTCGCGCACGTACTCCGCATCGGCGCGGCAGTCCGCCTGAAGAATGTGTATCTTCTGCCCCTTGGTGTCGACTTCCGCAAGGTCGGCCTTCGCGCTGTCAAGGATGGAATTGACCGCGGTCTTGCGCCCGCGAACCTTCTTCGCAACGTCCAGCGTGCCGCCGTCAGGGACGTACAGCACAGGCTTTATCGCCAGCATACCGCCGACAAGCGCCGCCGCGTTCGACACGCGTCCGCCCGCCTTGAGGTAGTTCAGGTCGTCCACGGTGAAGCGATGCGCGATCTTCAGCTTGTTCGCCTCGCCCCACGCGATGACCTCGTCGTAGCCCGCGCCGCCTTCGGCCAGCGTCACCATGCTGTCGACCAGCATACCGAGACCGCCGGAGATACAGAGCGTGTCCATGACGTAGAGCTTGCGCTCCGGGTACTTTTCAAGCGCCATTTTTGCGCCGATCTTGGACTTCTCATAGGAAACGGACATTTTCTGCGACATGTCGAGGAAAATAACGTCCTTGCCCTGCGCGAGCAGCGACTCGAAAAACTCGTCGTAGATATACTCGTTTATCATCGAGGTCTTGAGCCGGTCGCCGTTGCGCATACCCTCGTAGACCTTCTGGCGGGTCTCCTCGCGGCAGTCGTCCTCGTACAGGTCGTTGCCGATGGTGTAGGTGTAGGGGATGAAGGGGATGTTGTGCGCCTCAAGATAGGTCCTCGGCAGGTCCGAGGTGGATGAGGTTGCTATGATGTAGTCGTACATATACCTGCTCCTTATTTCGTATTTAAGCCGCATAGCGGCACTCACAGAATACTATATTTTCACTGAAAATACAACAAAAATTTTAATCAAAGCTCAGCATAAGGCAAACGGAGCATTTTCCTGTTGCCGCGCGGCGGCAAAAGTAGTATAATCAATTATTAACAATAAATCACAGCATCTGGAGGATACCGTAGTTGAAGCTTGAATGGATGGGGAAATACAGGGAATTGGTTCGATCCGTGGTCTACTTCTCAAACTGCTCAAATAGGAACGTGCTGCGCGGGGGCAGGGGCGATTACGAGCCGCACCTGAATCAGCATGAGTGGCAGGTGCTGGAATACATCTGTGAATTCGAAGATGATTGCCGCATCATGGCCGACATCTCGCGCGACCTCGGCATAATTCCGAGCAACATTACAAAAGCGACGCGGCACTTGCTTGAGCTGGAGCTGATAGAGAAAAACCGCATCGTCGGCAACCGCAAAAATGTTGTGCTGACGCCGACGGACGAGGGGAAACGCATATATTACAAGATCATGGAAACCAAGGTCGGACCGGTTTTTGACAGCTTCTTTGACGAAATGAGCGGCTTTGACAGCGAGCAGCTTAAAACGATCGAAAACGCTTTTTATAAACTCAGTCATAAGTGGGCAGGGCTGGCGGAGCCGGCAATGCTTGAGAAAATCGACGAATGACCCCGGCAAACATATTAATACACAGGATATATCAGGTCCGCGAATTTCTCGCGGGTCTGATTTTTTGTCACTATTCAACAAAATCAAATAAAATAATTCGGCAATAAAATATATTGTTCATTTATGAATAAAATGCTATACTGTGTTCACTTCGGTACCGGCTGTAAAAATAAAAAGAGAGGAAGAAAAAAGTGAAGAAAAGCACAAAAAACGTTTTGGCTGTGGCGCTGTGCCTTTGCCTGATAAGCGGCATTTTTGCGTCGCTGTTTATGACGGGCTTCAATACCGTCAAGGTACAGGACATAGAAGTAGTCGTGGATAAGGGCTATGTGATAAACGGACAGGTCTACATCCCGAAAAAAGCCAGCGAGGACAACAAGCTCCCGCTTATCGTCCTGTCGCATGGCAGCTACAACAATTTTGACCATCAGGATCAGAACATGATCGAGCTTGCCCGCCGCGGATTTGTCGTCATTTCCAGCGATGCATACCGCCACGGTGATTCGAGCGTCGCGGTCGAGCCGCAGGACTACTTTATGAACATGAAGCACCTCATCGACTATGCCTGCGCATCGTGGACATTTATCGACGAGGATAAGATCGGCGTTTCCGGCCACTCCATGGGCGCGATGATAACCAACGTGACGGTGGAGGAATACTTCAAGGAGGGTGCGACCGGCGGCGTCAACCGCATCGCGGCCGCTCTTGACCAAGGCTACGATCCCCCGTATGCTGACTATGAGTTTGAGGGCGTCGAGGGAACGATCCCGGTTGACATCGATTTTGGCGTAGTTGCCGCGAAGTATGACGAGTGGTTCTTCAAGGATGAAAACGGCAACCCCGCAACGTACCTGCAGAATCCCAATGCCGCGGCGTTCATAAACCAGCTTGACGAGGAGAACGTCAGCACCGTTGAAAACCATAAGATTTATACCGGCACGATAAACGGCAAGGAGTGCATCCGCGTTATCAACCAGAATAACGAGATCCACCCGCTAAACCACTTCTCACATGCAAGCTGCCGCGATATCATAAACTTCTTCTATGCAGCGTTCGGTGTGCCTGCGGGTTATGAGCAGATAGACGCAGACAATCAGATCTGGCAGTGGAAGGAGATCTTCAACCTCGTAGGTCTTGTCGGCATCTTCCTGTTCCTGTTCCCGTTTGCTTCCATGATGATCCACGGCACAAAGTTCTTCGCGGAGCTTGCCAAACCCGAACCTGCACCCGCGCCCAAGCTTTCCGACGGCAAGCGCAAGGCGGCATACTGGATAACCTACGCGCTCAACTGCATTATCCCCGCGCTGCTTGTGGTGCCGGTGGCATATAAGCTGGTCGGCCAGTCCTCCTTCGTTCCCAGCACGGTCAGCACATGGTTCGGAGAGCCGAACACGAATGAGCTTGCGGCGTGGACGCTCGTCGTCGCCGTTTGCCTGCTGGTCGTATTCGTTGTGTCCTACCTCATCACCCGCGGCAAGGGCGAACACGGTGTTCCGGAGTGCTGGGGTGTCAAAGCAAGCGCAAGAGTGATCTGGAAGAGCTTCCTGCTCGCACTGCTTACGGTGTTCACGGCATATGTCATTCTGTTCTTCGTTGACCTCGTGTTCAACACCGACTTCAGAATCTGGGTCATTGATATGCGCGTGTTTACCGTCAATAAGCTCGTGTTTGCCGTGGCGTACGTTCCCGCGTGGATAGCCTTCTACCTTGTAAACTCCATGCTCGTGAACGGCGGCAACCGCATAGAGGGGCGGCCGGAGTGGCTTACGATGCTTATAAGCTGCATTGGCAATATCATCGGCATAGTTGCGCTGATAGCCATTCAGTACAGCGGCATCATCGCAAACGGCACGTTTGCCTTCAACTCCATGCGCATCGTCAACCTGTTCCCGCTGGTGTTCCTCATCCCTGTCGGCACGCTCGTTTCCCGCAGATTCTTCAAGGAAACCGGCAACATTTACTCCGGTTCCTTCACCATCGCAATGCTCTACACCATGATGACCGTCGCAAACACCATGGTTCTTGCAAGCGTACTCGGCTGATTTCCCGCATATATTCCAAAAACTGCCCCGAAAACCGGGGCAGTTTTATTTTGCGTTAATGTGGTCATACCCTACTCTGTGCGGTTGACAGCGGATGTCCGATGGATTATAATAAATTGATAAATTTTAGACAGGGGTGGTAAATGTGATATATAAGACCCGCGGCATCGTGCTGAAGGACGGCCGCAGTGCGATACTGCGCGCGCCCAGAGAGAGCGACGCCGAGGAGATGCTGGAGTATCTCCGAACCGCGTCCGGCGAGACGGAGTTTCTTGCGTCCTACCCCGAAGAGCTGAAGTTCACGGCCGAGGGCGAGCGCGCGTATCTGAAGAACAATCTTGACTCGCCGAACACGATGATGCTTGTCTGCGAGGTGGACGGGAGGATTGCCGGCAACAGCCAGCTCGTGTTCATGTCCTCGCTCAAGACCCGTCACCGCGCGGCGGTGATGATCGGTCTTCTGCGCGAATATTGGGGACTCGGCATCGGCGGCGCGCTGTTCCGTGAGATGGAGCGCGAAGCGCGAGAGCACGGGACGGAGCAGCTTGAGCTGGAGATGATCGAGGGAAACGACCGCGCCCTCGCGCTCTACCGCAGAGCCGGGTTCGAGATCATGGCCGAGCACCCCGACGCCTTCCGCCTGCGCGACGGAACATCCCGCGCCGCGGTGTTCATGCGGAAGCGGCTGAAATAGTCGGTTGGACTAAAAACTGGGTATTTACAAATATACAATTATGTATTAGAATGAATACATATTAATGGGACGGAGGAGCTTTATGCACAAGTTTGACACCAAAGTACAGCATCTGAAATATAAAGTCCTGCGCGCCGTCGCTAAGCACGCTTGGGACGGCGACTTTATGACTGCGGCTTGGGACATCCCTAAAGAGATCATACCGGGCAAGGTGCCGACTATGCGCTGCTGCGTCTATAAGGAGCGCGCGATTCTGGGCGAGCGCGTCAAGCTCGCCGCGGGCGGGGACAGGAACAACCCCAACATCATCGAAGCGCTGGACATCGCCTGCGACGACTGCCCGACCAGCGGCTACACCATCACCGACAACTGCCGCGGCTGCATCGCGCACCGCTGTGAGGACGTGTGTCCGCGCGGCGCGATATCGCACGACGAGCATCACCATGCGCACATCGACAAGAGCAAGTGCGTCAACTGCGGCAGATGCGCCGAAGCATGTCCTTATTCTGCCATTATGAACCTCCGCCGCCCGTGTCAGAACGCCTGCAAGATCGGCGCGATAACCATGAACGAGGACGGCACGGTCAAGATCGACAACTCCAAGTGCATCTCCTGCGGCGCGTGTGTGTACCGCTGCCCGTTCGGCGCGCTGTCGGATAAGTCTTTCATTCTCGACGCGATAAAGCTCCTGAAGGAAGAGAAGCATGTCTATGCGATCGTCGCTCCCGCGATAGCGAGCCAGTTTGCCTACGCAAAGCTGGGGCAGGTCGTGACCGGCATAAAGCAGCTTGGCTTCTACGAGGTCGTCGAGGCCGCGCTGGGCGCGGACATGGTGGCCTACGCCGAGGCGAAGGAGCTTGCGGAGAAGGGCTTCCTTACCAGCTCCTGCTGCCCCGCGTTCGTCAGCTATGTACAGAAGCAGTTCCCGGCGCTGGCCGGAAACGTGTCGCACAATATGTCCCCGATGGCGACGATAGCCAAGTTCATCAAGGGCATGGACAAAGATGCAAAGACGATATTCATCGGCCCCTGCACCGCGAAAAAGGGCGAAGCGCAGCTGCCCGGCGTGCGCGAATATGTTGACTGCGTGATGACTTTTGAGGAGCTTCAGGCCGTGCTGGACAGCCGCGACATTGATCTGACCACGCTTGAAGAGACGGATCTGGACAACGCCTCCGGCTTCGGGCGCAGCTTTGCGCGCTGCGGCGGACTGGCCGAGGCTGCGGTCGAGGCGCTGAAGGAGCAGGGCATAGACTTTGAGGTCAAGCCCGTGAGCTGCAGCGGCATCGAGGAATGCCGTCTCGCGCTGCTCAAGGCGTCGAAGGGGCGCGCGGATGGGAACTTCATAGAGGGTATGGCCTGCATCGGCGGCTGCATCAACGGCGCGGGATGCCTGACGCACGGCGAGCGCAACAAGAACAAGATCGACGCGCACAGCAGGCAGGCGAAGGACAAGACGATTGTGGAATCGCTGCACGAGGCCAAGACCGGCCTTGATGCGGCAAAATGAAAGGCAGAGATCAATGAACAAAAAAACTCTTTGGGTGTGCAGAACGGCGGTAATGATAGCGGTGCTCGTGGCGCTTCAGTTTGCGACGAAGGCGATGGGGCAGTTCGTGACCGGGTCGTGCGTGAACATGGTGCTCGTGGTTGCGACGCTGTGCGGCGGCTTCTGGTGCGGCTTCGCCACGGCGCTTGTGTCTCCGTTTCTCGCGTACCTGCTCGGCATAGGCCCCGCGCTTATCCAGCTTGTACCGGCTATCGCGCTGGGCAATATAAGCCTGATTGCGATATACGCGCTGGTTTATAAGAAGCTCGATAAAGCGTGGCTGCGCGACGTGCTGGCAGTGGTGCTGGCCGCGGCGGTGAAGCTTGCGGTGCTGTTCCTGCTGATAGTGAAGATACTTATTCCGCTGCTCGCGCTGCCGGATAAGCAGGCGGCGATGATGAGCGCGATGTTCTCGTGGCCGCAGCTTGTGACGGCGCTGATCGGCGGCGTCCTCGGCACGGCGGTGTCCATCCCCGTGAAAAAGGCAATGTCGGGGAAAAAGTGAATTACTGAAGCTGAAAAGAGCAGCCATATGGCTGCTCTTTTCACCAGTCAGGCAAAAACACATGTGCAGCATGGCACAGATAAGAGAGCAGCGGGGGAGCTTGAGGGGGCAAGGCCCGCCTCAAATACAATAAACCGCCGTCCAAAAGTCTTGATACATCAATGACTTTTGGAGCAAAGCAGCATTTTGATATTATCAAAATGCTCGGCGGATGAAGCTTATCAAAAAAGTCGTCACAGGACTTTTTTGATAAGCTGCTGAAAAGCGCAGCCACACGGCTGCGCTTTTCAATATTTCTTAACAATGGCGCGGGACTATGGACACGGCGGGCAAAAGAGTGTATAATACATTATATTACATTTTGAAAAACTTTATGCTGTTTATGGAGGTACGATATGCAGGGACTGATTCTCGCGGCCGGTATGGGTCGGCGCCTGAAGGAATTGACCAGCGACAACACAAAATGCATGGTCAAGGTGAACGGGGTCACGCTGATCGACCGTGCTCTGCACCAGCTTGACGCGCTCGGCCTGTCAAAAATCGTGATAGTTGTGGGCTACGAGGGGCAGAAGCTGATAGACTACATCGCAACACTGGGAATCGCTACCCCGATCTGCTATGTGAACAATCCGATATACGACAAGACCAACAATATATACTCGCTTGCGCTTGCGAAGGACTATCTTCTGCAGGAGGATACGCTGCTGCTTGAGTCGGACATCATATTTGAGGACAGCGTCCTGCGGGCTCTCGTCGACGACCCGCGTGAGACGCTTGCGCTTGTGGACAAATACGAGAGCTGGATGGACGGAACCTGCATAAAAATCGGCGAGGACGACTCTATCGGCGCGTTTATTCCGGGCAAGAACTTCGATTTCAACGATATCGAGCACTATTATAAGACGGTAAACATCTATAAGTTCAGCAAGCATTTTTCGGAGACGAGGTACGTTCCGTTCCTCGACGCGTATTCGATGGCGCTCGGAAACAATGAGTACTATGAGCAGGTGCTGCGGGTCATTGCAATGCTTGACGACCCGGAGATAAAGGCGAAAAAGCTGAACGGGCAGCGCTGGTACGAGATAGACGACATTCAGGATCTGGATATCGCAGAATCCATGTTCGCCGATGACGACCTCCGGCTTGACAAGCTTCAGTCCCGCTACGGCGGATACTGGAGATATCCCTCGATGCTGGACTTCTGCTACCTTGTGAACCCGTATTTCCCGCCGCGTAAGCTGATAGATGAAATGCGGGCGAGCTTTGAGCGCCTGCTGACACAGTATCCGTCCGGAATGCGCGTCAACAGCCTGCTGGCGGCGCGCAATTTCGACGTCCATCAGGAGCACATCATCGTCGGCAACGGCGCGGCGGAGCTTATCAAATACCTTATCGAGTGGCATGAGGGCAAGCTGGGCTGCATACGGCCGACCTTTGAGGAGTACCCGAACCGCTGCCGCCCGGATGACGTTGTCTGCTTCTGGCCGAAGAACGAGAATTTTGCCTATGACGCTGACGACGTGACGGAGTTTTTCAAGGACAAGGATATAAGTATGCTCGTCCTGATAAATCCCGACAATCCCAGCGGAAATTATATCGGGAAGGCGGAGCTGCTGCGGCTTGCGGACTGGTGTGAGGCCAAGGGAATACGCATGATAGCCGATGAATCCTTTGCCGATTTCGCGGATGAGGAGGACAACTCGCTCATCGACGAGGCGATACTCAACGCGCATCCGCATCTTGCTGTCGTCAAATCTATCTCCAAGTCCTACGGCGTGCCGGGAATACGCCTCGGCGTGCTCGCGTCCGCCGATGAAACGCTTATCGCGAGGATGAAGAAAGACGCCGCAATATGGAACATCAATTCCTTCGGCGAGTTCTACATGCAGATAGCGGAGAAATACATGAAGAACTACGCGGTCGCGCTGCGGAAATTCAAGGCCGCGCGCAGCTCCATGGGCGAAGCCCTCGGAGGCATACCGTCGCTGCGGGTGATACCGTCTCAGGCGAACTATTTCATGCTGGAGCTTACCGGAAAGGTCGGCGCGCGGGAGCTTACGCGTAGACTTCTGATAGAGTATGACATTCTGGTGAAGGATCTGTCCGCAAAGCTTGCGCAGAGCGGAAGACAGTACGTCCGCGTCGCAATCAGGACAGAGGAGGATAACGCCCGCCTCGTCGCCGCGCTCAAAGAGATTTTAAAGGCTCTGTGTCAATAGTTGGGGTAGAGTAAAAAAAAGAAAATGTGCAGAACAGGG
>CAVCWF010000093.1:2505-5220 GCA_963605945.1 Lachnospiraceae bacterium | reverse complement strand
CCCTGTTCTGCACATTTTCTTTTTTTTACTCTACCCCAACTATTGACACAGAGCCATAATGGGAATGTTGATGTCCATTATGACGATGTCGGGGCAGAGCGTGTCAATTTTGGACAGGGCTTCCATCCCGTCCGCCGCCTCGCCGATGACCTCGCAGTCGTGCGCCGCCCAGTCGAACAGGCGCTTGAAGCCCTCGCGTATCATTATTTCGTCATCAACAAGCAGGACGCGCAGCTTTTTCATCGCTCTTCCTCCATTTTTACGGGCAGCAGCAGATGCGCGGTGACGCCGCTGTCCTCGTTCTCGGTGTATGACAGGCCGTACTCACGCCCGCAGAGCAGCTTGATACGCTTCTGGACGTTCAGCACGCCGATGCTGTTGCCCTCAAGCTTCGCGGGCTGGCGGGAGTAGTTTTCGAGCATGGCGTCAAGCTCGGCCTTCTTGCCGTCGGAAAAGCCGCTGCCGCTGTCATATACGCTGATCTCCATGCCGCTGCCGCGGCGCTGTGCGGATATGCGTACAGTCCCGTTGTAGCCCTTGTTTTTCAGGCCGTGCAGCAGGCTGTTTTCGACTATCGGCTGAAGAATGAAGTTCGGCACCTGCGCGCCGCCAAGCTCCGGGTCGACGTCGTATTCGCAGTTAAGCTCCGGGTAGCGGTAGCACATCAGCTCCATGTATGCCTCCAGCAGATCAAGCTCATCGTCAAGCGTGACCAGTTGCCTGTCGACCTTTATGCTTAGGCGGAAGAAGTCGACAAGCTGCATCAGCAGATCTGCGACCTTGCGGTCGCCGTCGAGCTGTGCCTGTATGCGTATGGTGTCGAGCGTGTTGTACAGAAAGTGCGGGTTCACCTGACTTTTCAGGTACAGCATGGACATCTTCTGCTCCGTAAGCTCGGCGCGCAGAATATCCGGATTCTCAAGCGTGAGATAGAAGGCAAGCGTCATCAGCGTGATGCCCATGCCGCTGATGAGCCAAGTGTGATGCAGCCCTTGAAGAGCCGACACGCTGAGTTCTATTATCAGCGCCGCGCCGATAGCAAATTTTTTCTTGCCGTCGATCTTTTTCCACTGCCACAGCAGCGTACCCGCGCAGAGCAGCAGATACACCGTGACGCTGGCGTAGCAGACATTCGCGTGGATGCCGTCGGAATAGTTCCCCAGCGGGGTGACGGCGTAGTGCACGGGCAGAAGCAGCGCGCCAAGCTCCGCGGCGCATAGATAGAGCTTCGCCGCGAGGTCGAGCCGCCGGGGCTTGCCGGTCTCCTCCTCGACGAGGATGGCTATGTACTGATAGAACAGGTACAAAATGAGGATCATCGTGCCGATGAAGAAACGGTGCAGTGTGTCGTTCAGGAAGCGCGGCACGGTGTCGAGATGGTTGACGGTGTATATCGTCAGTGCGTCAAAGATGAGGTGAACCAGCGCCGTGACGAGCAGCACGGAGAAGGTTCTGTGCAGCGGAGAGCTTTTCCGCTCGGCGGAGAAATATATATACGCGACCAGAGCCAAAACCAGAAACAGCGCTATTTCCATTCGCAGCATTTTCGTCACCTCGTATCTATGATAAACTATGGCCGCCGAAAAATAAAGCCCGTGAATCAGATGAAATGTGTTTATTTTATAGGTATATAAAAATTCTCCGGCTGCGTACAGCCGGAGAATAACACAGTATCAGCTGATTTTCAAAGTCTCCCAAAGAGTGTTCACGAAGTCGAGCATATCCGAATCGAGGTTGCGGTACGCGTACTCGTTGTACAGCGCGCTGAAATCTTCAATCTCAGGATAAAGTATCTCCATGGCCTCTTCGCCGAGATCGTCCTGATAGCCCTCGTCGTTGTAGACAAGAGAGTTGGGGGAGGCGTAGTAGATGTACTCGGCGTTTGCGATGGCGGGTTCGGCGGAGAGCATGTAGTTTATGAATATCTCCGCAAGCTCCTTGTTCTGGCAGCAGGAGGGGATGCACATCGCGTCAATGAAGTAGTTCGTGCGCTCCGGGTAGTAGAACCGGAGGTCAACGTCGTCCGCCTCGGCGTCAAGCATGGTGAAGTAGTCGCCCGCGTAATACGCGCCGATGGCTGCCTCGCCGGACTCCATCATGTTATATATCTCGTCCATGACGTAGCTCTTGACCAGCGGGCGCTGCTCCTTGAGCTTTGCCAGCGCCTGCTCCCACTCGCTGTGGTCTTCGGAGTTGACGTTCAGGCCGAGCATGTACTGTGCAGTTGCGAACGCGTCGCGGGAGTTGTTGAACTGGAGAATGTCTCCGGCGTACTTGTCGTTCCACAGCAGCTCCCAGCCCTTCGCGTCGGCCTCGTCAACGACGTTCGCGTTGTATATTACGCCGATGACGCCGTAGGTGTAGGGGATGGAATACATGTCGTCCGGGTCGTAGTACAGGCCGCGGAAGCTCTCGTCGATGTACTGATAGTTCGGGATGTTGTCAAAGTCGAGCGGGAGGAGCATATCTTCGCTTGCCATACGGGCTATCATGTAGTCCGACGGGATAACGACGTCGAAGCTCACGGCGCCGCTGGAGAGCTTGGCGTACATGTCCTCGTTGCTGGCGTAGGTGCTGTAATTGACCTTCACCTTGACGCCGTAGGTCTCGTAGTACCACTGCTCGAACGCCTTTATCGTGTCGAGCGAATCGTCCGAACCGTCGGAGATGTATTCGCCCCAGTTGTAGACGTTCAGCGTCAGCGTCTGCGAGCCG
>CAVCWF010000093.1:0-2495 GCA_963605945.1 Lachnospiraceae bacterium | reverse complement strand
CTATCAGTATGACGGCGAGCACCGTGGAGATGCTGCCGATCGCTATCTTGCGGCCGCGGCTGCTTTCACGGCGTCTGCGCTTCGGCTCGGCGTTCGGGTCGCTGTCGACAAGATTTGTGAGGATAAGGAGCGCGAGAATGACGAAGAAGATTATCGTCGCCAGCGCGTACATCTTCGGCGTGACGGTCTTTTTCGTCATGTTGTAGATGCGTATCGGCAAGGTCTGGAAACCGTTGCCCGCAGTGAAGTAGCTGATGACGAAGTCGTCGAGCGAGAGGGTAAAGGCCATTATCATGCCGGTCACGATGCCGGGCATGATCTCCGGCAGCTCGACCTTGAAGAAGGCGCGCACCGGTGTGCAGCCGAGGTCAAGCGCCGCTTCCGGCAGCGATCTGTCCATCTGCCGCAGCTTCGGCAGAACCTGAAGAATCACGTACGGCAGGCAGAAAGTGACGTGCGAGATAAGCATCGTCCAGAAGCTGAGGCTTGTCGCCGCGCCGAACAGCCGCCCCACGAACACGAACATCAGCATCAGCGAGATACCGGTGATGATATCGGGGTTTATCATGGGGATGTTCGTCACGGTGTCCATCGTCGCGCGCAGGTACTTATTGCGCATACGGTTGATGCCGACCGCGGCGGCGGTGCCCATGACGGTGGAGACGATGGAAGCGCTGAACGCGAGGATAAGCGTGTTCCGCACGGCGCCGAGCGTCTCTGCGTCCTTCATAAGCTCACGGTACCAGTTGAGGGAGAAGCCGGAGAAAACGGAAAGGCTTTTGGCCTCGTTGAACGAGAAGAACAGCAGTATCGCGATCGGCGCGAACAGGAAGATCATAATGAGGGCGGTGTACACCTTGGACATTTTTTTCATGCTTCACACCTCCTCAGTCAATGTGCGAGCGCTTGTCGGCAAAGCGCTGCATCAGTGCCATGCCCGCAAGCAGGATTATCATAAGTATGAAAGCGATGGCGGCGGCAAAGTGCAGATTGTTTGCTACGTACTGCCCCTCGATGGCGTCGCCTATGAGGAAGAATTTGCCGTTGCCGAGCTTCTGGGAAATGTAGAAGGTGCTTATCGACGGAATGAGCACCATCGTAACGCCGGAGATGACGCCCGGCAGACTCAGCGGCCAGATGACGCGGCGCAGAACTCCGCTGCCGCTGCATCCGAGGTCGTATGCGGCCTCAATGAGCCGGTTGTCCATCTTCGCCATGATGGAGTATATGGGCAGCACCATGTACGGGAAGTAGTCGTACACCATGCCGATGACGACTGCGGCCTCGGTGCCGATGATGTGGATGCGGCCAAGGCCGAGCGCGGAGAGAAAGCCGTTTATGATGCCGGTGTCCTGAAGGATGGTCATCCATGCGTAGGTGCGGATAAGGAAGTTCATCCACATGGGGATCATTATGAGCGTGATTATTATCTTCTGCGCCTTGGCGTTTGCGCGCGCGATTATGTACGCCATCGGGTAGCCCAGCAGCAGGCATATCGCGGTGGATATAACGGCCAGCTTCAGCGAGCGGCCGAAGATGACGAGATAGGTGTGCACCTCACGGGTCGCCGCGCCGTCATCAACGGTCGAGGTGGCGGTGAAGAAGCGGGCGATGTTATCAAAGGTGAAGTTGAAATTCGTGTCCGTGAACGCGTAGTACGCCACGAATATGAGCGGGACGACGATGAACAGCACCGCCCACACCGAATACGGCGTCAGCAGCAGGCGCTGAGTCAGCCGCGATGATTTCTGGACGTTCTGCTTCATTCTTCTATCTCGCTTTCCGCGTCGCTCAGCTCGTCAAACTCGTTGGAGAAGGAGGAGTAGTCGCCGTACATGCCGGAGTATTCGGACTTCTTCATAATGTGTATTGCGTCAGGCTCGATATACAGGCCGATGTGCTCGTCCACATCGACAAAATCGGTGGTCTGTATCATCCACTTGATGCCGCCGATATCGACGATTATCTCATAGTGTACGCCGAGGAAGGTGACGGAGGTCACGACGCCCTTGAGCATTCCCTTTTCCTCGGAAACGATGTCCACGTCCTCAGGACGGATGACGATGTCAACGCTCTCGCGCTTATCAAAGCCCGCGTCCACGCAGTCAAAGGTGTGGCCGGAGAAATTGACCTTGTAGTCGGCGAGCATCACGCCGTCGAGGATGTTGCTCTCGCCGATGAAGTCGGCGACGAAAGCGTTCTGCGGCTCGTTGTATATGTCGATGGGGGTGCCGATCTGCTGGATGCGGCCTTCGGACATGACGACGACGGTGTCGGACATCGAGAGCGCTTCTTCCTGATCGTGCGTGACAAACACGAAGGTGATGCCCATGGCCTTCTGGATCTTCTTCAGCTCCTGCTGCATGTCCTTGCGCAGCTTGAGGTCGAGTGCGGCAAGCGGCTCGTCCAGAAGCAGCACCTTCGGGCGGCTGATGAGCGCGCGGGCAATGGCGACGCGCTGCTGCTGGCCGCCGGAAAGGCTGGTGACACTGCGG